>NZ_JBDJLM010000004.1:0-176576 GCF_039673365.1 Pseudomonas sp. TWI923
TTTGCGGCCATCACGCCACACACGGCCGCTACTACTGTTTACCGCGTCATTAAGGTCGGCGCGCACTTGGGTCGCGATAGGGCTGCGCAGCAGCCCCGGCAGCCTTGAAAGTATCCCTAAGGTTCAAATCTTCGGTGGCCCCGGATAGCCACACGCGGCCCAGGCTTCCGGCCGCTCATACCAAGCCATCGACAACAGTTGCAGCAACGACGCATGCCCCTGGCGCAGCAGGTTCAGCGAACTACCGCCCCAGCGTGCGAGAAAGGCCTCCACAGCAGTGTTGCTGGCCTCGTTCCAACTGCCCCAGATGCCGGTCAGCGGCCCGCGGGTCAGCGGCAGGCTGAGCACGTCGAACAACTGCCGGGTGAGCTTGAGCATGGCCGGCGACAGCGCCGCCAGCTTGCCGTCGAGGCTGTGCAGCACCAGCGCTTCAGTGGCCTGGGTGCCGGCCAGCACCACGGGGATCAGGGCCCGCAACAGCGGCAGGTCATCATCGCGCAGCACCTGGTAATCCGCTGAAGGCGCTTGTTTCGAGCAGCCGATCAGGCTGGCGGTGCCGAGGAACACGCTGGCGCCCAGGCTGAACCTGAGCAGGTCGCGACGGTGCATGCGCAGCCTTCCTCGCTCAACGGATGAACAGTTTGTAGACCAGGCGCTGCAAGGCCTTGCCATAGGGCGGGTAAATCAACCGGGCAGCGTTCAGGCGCTGCTTGGCCAGCACCCCTTTGGCTTTGCTGAACGTCTGGAAGCCTTCATGGCCGTGGTAGTGCCCCATGCCGGAGGGGCCGACACCGCCGAATGGCAGGTCGTCCTGGGCCACGTGCAGCAGGGTGTCGTTGAGGCACACGCCGCCGGAATGGGTGTCGCGCAGCACCCGGGCTTGCTGGCCACGGTCGTAACCGAAGTAGTACAGCGCCAACGGGCGCGGGCGCTGGTTGATGTAGGCCAACGCCTGGTCCAGGTGGTCGTAAGGCACCAGCGGTAGCAAGGGCCCGAAGATCTCGTCCTGCATCACCTGCATGCTGTCGTTCACCTCCAGCACCAGGTGCGGCGGCAGGCGGCGGCCCTGGCGCGGTTCGTCGGGGTAGAGGTCGCGCACTTGCGCGCCTTGCGCGCGGGCATCGGCCAGCAGGCGCTCCAGACGGTCTAGCTGGCGCGGGTTGATGATCGCGCTGTAGTCGGGGTTGTCGGCGATGCGCGGGTAGAGCCTGTGCACCGCGCGCTGGTAGGCATCGGCAAAGGCATCCAGGCGTTCGCGTGGCACCAGCACGTAGTCGGGGGCGACACAGGTTTGCCCGGCGTTGAGGGTCTTGCCGAAGGCGATGCGCTCGGCGGCGGTATCCAGCGGTACATCCGCCGAGACGATGGCGGGCGATTTACCGCCCAGTTCGAGGGTGACCGGGGTGAGGTTGTGCGCTGCCGCCAGCATCACCTGCCGGCCGATGCTGGTGGCGCCGGTGAACAGCAGGTGGTCGAAGGGCAGGCGGGCGAAGGCCTGGCCGACTTCCACCTCGCCCAGCACCACGCTGACCAGGTCGCTGGGGAACACCCGTTCCAGCAGCGCCTTGAGTAGCAACCCTGTGGCCGGCGTGGCTTCGCTGAGCTTGAGCATCACCCGGTTGCCGGCCGCCAGCGCGCAGGTCAGGGGCCCGATGGCAAGGAACAGCGGGTAGTTCCACGGCACGATGATCCCCACCACGCCCAGCGGCTGGTACTGCACTTTGGCGCTGGCGGGCTGGAAGGCCAGGCCGACGCGCCGGCGCGACGGGCGCATCCAGCGTTGCAGGTGGCGTTCGGCATGGCGCAGGCCTTGCACCGAGGGCATCAGCTCGGCGAGCAGGGTCTCGTCGCGGCTGCGCCCGGCAAAGTCGCTGTCGATGGCCGCGATCAAGGCCTCCTGTTCACGTAGCAGTGCTTCGCGCAGGCTTTTCAGCCACTGCTGGCGCTGTGCCGCCGGTGGCATGGGGTTGCCGGCGAATGCCTGGCGCTGGTCGGCGAACATCGCCTCGAGCGTGCTGTCGCAAGTAACAGGGGGTGAGGTGATGATCGAGGTCATGGCGCAGGCACCCGTGGGAAAGAGTGAGTAGAGCCTATACTCTAATTCCTGCCAGGGTGAGTGATTTATCTGCCAGATCAGCGGACATTTGCGCTGCTGTGCCCTGACGCCACGGGGCGATAGCCCGTAAGATGCCCCATCATTTGAACGCACGGAGACTGGAGCTGAGCATGGCCCCGCGCATGAAGACCCGAGAACGCATCGTGCAGAACAGCCTGGAGCTGTTCAACCAGCAGGGCGAGCGCAGCGTCAGCACCAACCACATTGCCGCGCACATGGAAATATCGCCCGGCAACCTGTATTACCACTTCCCCAACAAGCAGGCGATCATCGCCGTGCTGTTCAGCCAGTACGAAGAGCTGGTCGACAGTTTCCTGCGCCCGCCCCAGGGCCGCGTCGCCACGGTTGAGGACAAACGCTTCTACCTCAAGGCACTGCTGGCGGCGATGTGGAACTACCGCTTCCTGCATCGTGACCTTGAACACCTGCTCGAAAGCGACCCGGAGCTGGCCGCCCGCTACCGGCGCTTTTCGCAGCGCTGCCTGCAGCAGGGCCAGGCGATCTACCGTGGCTTCGTCGAGGCCGGCATCCTGGCCATGGATGCCGCGCAGATCGAATCGCTGACCATCAATGCCTGGATCGTGTTGACCTCGTGGGTGCGTTTTCTCAGCACCACCCGCGAACATTCCGCGCACTTGGGTGAAGAAGCCTTCAAGCGCGGCGTCTATCAGGTGCTGGTGCTGGAGTTGGGCTTCGTCACGCCCGGCTCGCGCGCCGTTGTGGACACCTTGTGCGACGAATTCCATGTACCGTTCAACCAGGCCCTGGAGCACTGAACCAGCGCCTTCGAGCCCTTCATCAGGAGACTGTCATGCCCCTTGCGCAACTGATCACCCCGCAGCAGCTGGCCGAGCAACTGGACGCGCCCGGCCTGGTGATCCTTGACTGCCGCTTTGCCCTGGAAGATGTCGATTACGGCCAACGCAGCTATGCCCAGGGGCATATCGCCGGGGCGCATTTCGCCGACCTTGAGCGTGACCTGAGCGGGCCGGTGGTCAAGGGCCGCACCGGCCGCCACCCGTTGCCGGATCCGCAGCGGCTGGTCGAGCGCCTGCGTGAGTGGGGCGTGGACGATGACAGCCGGGTGGTGCTGTACGACGACGGCCCTGGTGCGTTCGCAGCCCGCGCCTGGTGGTTGCTGGCCTGGCTCGGCAAGCGCGAATCGGTGTACCTGCTCGATGGCGGCCTCAAGGCCTGGCACGCGGCGCATCTGCCGCTGAGCCTGGATCCGCCAGTCAAGCGTGAAGGCCAGTTCAGCGGCGAGCCGGACATGAAGCTGCTGATCGATGCCGGGCATCTGCTCAAGCGTCTGGGCGAGCCTGCGCTCACGCTGATCGATGCGCGCGCCTTGCCGCGTTTTCGCGGCGAAGTGGAGCCGATCGACCCGGTGGCCGGGCATATTCCGGGCGCCCAGTGCGCGGCGTTCACCGACAACCTTGGAGCGGATGGGCGCTTCCTGCCGGCCGAGCAGCTCAAGCAGCGGTTTGCCGAGAAGCTGGATGGGCGCTCGCCGGAGCAACTGGTGGCGTATTGCGGGTCTGGGGTGACGGCCTGCCACAACCTGTTCGCCCTGGCCCTGGCCGGGTACCCGCTGGGGCGCTTGTATGCCGGGTCGTGGAGCGAGTGGATCAATGATCCGCAGCGTGGGGTCGCGACTGGTGATTGATTGACGCAATCATCGCGGGGCAAGCCCGCTCCCACGCCGTTTGGTGCTGGCGTGGGAGCGGCGGTGCGCCGCTGCGACTTGCCCCGCGATGAGGTCTACCTCCCGTCTACCAGCCACTGCGGAATCCGCCGCTCCAGGTAGTACCCCGGGTTGCGCAGGCTGCCGTCGACGAACCCCACATGCCCACCGCGGCTGTGCAGCTCGAAATGCGTCTGCGGCGCCAGCTCGCTGGCGCTCGGTAAGCTGTGGTCGAACACGAACGGGTCGTCGCTGGAGTGGATGATCAGCGTCGGCGTGCGGTTTTCGCCCAGGTAGTAGCGGCTGGAGGCGCGCCGGTAATAGTCGTGGGCATCGTTGAAACCGTTGAGTGGCGCGGTCACCTTGCCGTCGAAATCCCAGAAGGTACGCAGGTTGCGCAGCGAGCCCAGGCGTTCGATCTCGGCCAGGCCTTGATGGTGCCCCTTGTCGCGAAAGTGCCGCTGCTTGTCCTGCACGTAAGCGAGCATCTCGCGCATGAAGTGTGCCTGGTAGACCTTGGAGAACCCCAGGCCGATGCGATCGGCGCACTGGTCCAGGCGAAACGGCACCGATACCGCCACCGCCGCCTCCAGCTGGCTGGCCGAACCGCTTTCTCCCAGATACTTGAGCAGCACATTGCCCCCCAGCGAGTAACCGACCGCATACAGCGGTGCCAGCGGCCTGCGGGCACGCAGGTGGCGGATGGTTTCGGCGAGGTCTTCGCTGGCGCCGGAATGGTAGCTGCGCGCCAGCAGGTTGGGTTCCCCCGAGCAGCCGCGCCAGTTGAGCGCCACGCTGGCCCAGCCGCGCGCTTGCAGCGCCTGCTGCAGGCCCTTGACGTAAGGCGAGTTGGAAGAGCCGGTCAGCCCATGCAGCACCAGTACCAGCGGCGCGCCGGCCTGGTGCGGGCCGTGCCAGTCCAGGTCGAGGAAGTCGCCGTCGGCCAGCCACAGGCGCTCGCGTTCACGGGGGAGTTCGGGGAGCTTGCGCCACAGCGGGCCCCACAGGGTTTGCAGGTGCGGATTGGCCAGGCCGGTGGCCGGGCGGAACGTGGCGGTGAGGCT
This sequence comes from Pseudomonas sp. TWI923, assembly GCF_039673365.1. Classification (NCBI taxonomy): domain Bacteria; kingdom Pseudomonadati; phylum Pseudomonadota; class Gammaproteobacteria; order Pseudomonadales; family Pseudomonadaceae; genus Pseudomonas; species Pseudomonas sp. TWI923. The sequence goes on from NZ_JBDJLM010000004.1 coordinate 4,865, forward strand.
GGGCATGCTGGGCGACTCGTGATGTGCCCGACTAGAGTGCCATGAAACACCGCCACTGTAATTGCGCTATTGGTCGATTGCGGTCAAGGCTGGCAGGGCTTTCTGCCCGGTGCGTGGGCCGATGCTGAGGCACACGCAGCGCTCGATGGCCAGCAAGCGCCTGGCCGCAGCCTGCACGGCTGCTGGGGTCAGTTGGGCAAGCTGTCGCAGGTAGACGGCATGGTGGTCTGCGGTAACCGTATCGGCGCCAAGGTCGGCCAGTTCCTTTGCCAGCGCCTTGTTGTCGGAAAATGAGCGGAGCAGGCCGCCTCCCAGTTGATTGATGGCAAGTTCCAGCTCGTCCTGACTCGGCCCGTGCTCGATGAAGCACTGGATGACCTGCTTCACCAGCTCCACAGAGGCATCAAGGTAGGCGGGGTCGATGTCCCAACTGATATACAGGAAGGTGGCCGCCCGGTAAGTGCGCAGATGGCTGTCGACACTGTAGGTCAGGTTGCGGCGCTCACGCAGTTCGGCAACCAGGCGCGACTCGTAGCCGGCGCCGAGTAGCTCGTGGGTCACGACCATGGCCGTGTACTCGGCGTCAGAGCGCTTCACGTCGAGGGGCAGGGCCAGGGTCACCTCGCAATTGCTGCCTGTTTGCTCCAGGTGGACGGCGATGGCCTCGTCCAGTGGGATTGCGGGTTGCGGTGGCGGGAGCGCGGGGTGGTTGCCTGGCAGTGCCTGGGTCAGCGTGTCGAGCATTTGCCTGGCCTCTGTGAGGCTCAGGTCTCCCACCAGTGTGATTTCCAGATTTGCGGCGGTATAGGCGCGTTGATGGAATGCCCTGACCTTGTCCACGTCGATACCGGCGACGCTGACGCTGGTGCCTGAGTAGTCGCGGCCATAGGCATGCTGCGGGAACAGGCAGCTGAGCATCTCCACGTCGATGCGTTGCGCGGGGCTGCTTTCGCGCCGCTGCAGGTACCGCAGCGCACGTGCCTGGATGCCGGAATATGCGGCTGCTTCCAGGGCTGGCCGGGCAACCATCGCGGTGAACAGTTCGAGCGCCGCTTCGCGCAACGGCGCCGCGCAGTGAGCGCTCAGGCCAATTCGCGCATGGTCGTGGCTGATGTCTCGTTGCACGCTTGCGCCGATGCCGCTGAGCCTTGCTGCAAAGCCCTGGGCATCCAGGCTTTCGATGCCTTGATCGAGCGCATACAGCGTAAGCGCCGCAAGGCCCGGGGTGTCGCCGTCCTGGCAAGCGCCAGCGTTGAAGCGCAGGCGCAGTTCGAACAGTGGTGAGCCCTGCCTGGCGATGAAGGCCACGCGGCTGCCATTGGCAGTGTTCCAGGTTTGGACTGACTGGGCCGGAGCAAGCAGGTGGCGGGTGTCGATGCTGGCAGCCGACTGCAGCGTGGAGAAATCAGCCGCTGCAAGACGGCCGGCAAGATCCGCGCAGGTCAATGACGGGAGTTCGTTTTCTTCGGTTGCAGTGCCCGGCGGTGCGAGCATGTGGGTAACCGCCATGCGCTCGTCGGCCAGGAACCGCTGTGCGGCCAACTGGATATCTTCAGCCGTGAGTGCGATCAGTGCCTGCAGGACCTGGTCATGCACCTCGGGCTTCAATCCGCTGAGGGCATACGCAGCGATGGATTCGGCCTGTTTGTGCGCTGTATCCCTGGCCTTGAGCTGCTCGGTCAGCAGCCGGAACTTGAGTGCGTCGAGTGTCTGAGCCCTGGGCGGCGTCTGTCGGACTGCATCGAGGATGTGCCGTATCTGCTCGATGGCCTGTTGTGGCGTGCCCTTGTCGGGGTTGCTGTAGGCATACAGCGTCAGCAATGTGTCTGCGCGGGTCAGGTGGTCATAGAAGGCTTCGATGCCTGTGAGCACTTGCCGATCACGGACCAGGCTGGCGTACAGCATCGAATCGGCACCTTTGGCCAACAGTTCCGGCAGCAGCATCAAGGCCGCTGCCGTGGTGGTCGATTCGGCAGTCGCAAGGCTCGGTACATTGAAGGACAGATAAAGGCCATCGCGCAGCCCAGGCTGTGTGATGGCTTGCTCACGTGGCTGGTGGGCTACCGTCAGCTGCGGAACGGGCAATTCAGGCAGAGCTGCCGCACCCCAAGGGCCGAAGTAGCGCTCGACCCAGCCCTGCAAGCGCGCCCGGTCGACGTTGCCAACCACTATCAGCGTCGCATTGTTGGGGTGGTACCAGGTGCGGTACCAGGTGCGTACGGTGTCGGGCTTCATGTAGTGAAGGTCCACGACATCACCGAAACTGGGCACGGCGTAGGGGCTGCTGCCGTGGGCCAGGCGCTTATGGTGTTCGAACGCCTGTTGTTCGGGGTCGTTGTCGAATTTGAGCCGGCGTTCATCGTTGATGGCCTTGACGGCCCGCTCGAAACCGTCCGCTGTGAGGCTGGCGTTGGCCATGGTGTCACCCAGGATCTCCAGTGCGACTTCCAGGCGCGCAGCCGGCAGTGTCACTTCGTAGAGGGTGCCGTCATCCTGGGTCGAGGCATTGGCCACGCCACCCAGTCGGCCGATGACTCGCGAAAACTGCCCGGGTGCGAGCTTGGCGCTACCCTCGAACAGCATGTGTTCGAGCAGGTGGGCCAGGTTGGTATGCCCCAAGGGGTCGTGGCTGGCGCCGACGTGATAGCAGAGTTGGACACAGGCCAGGGGGCTGCGCGGGTCTTCTTGCAGATAAACGTTCAAGCCATTGCCAAGAACGAAATGTTGCAGCGGCGGATTTGCTGCTGGGATCAGCGAAGAAAGGCTGACTGTCGGGGGGAGGGCCATGCTCGAAGTGCTCCGTCACGAGTGATGAGCGGAGCAGCTTCGGGCACTTCTGCCGGTGGGCGGTGTTACTTAAATCTTGCTGCGTTGCCAGAGCGCGTAATGCACCTGGCCAGTCTTTTTCTCGCGGTGCAGGCGCCAGTTGCCGGGCATCGGCAGGCTTGACGGCGCCGCCTCGCTTTCGGTGTAGATCCACGCCTGCTCGCGCAGCCACTGGCCCTGCTCCAGCAGGTTGCAGGTGTTGGCCAGCAGGTCCTGGTGGAAGGGCGGGTCGAGGAACACCAGGTCGAACTGCTGCTTGGCCGGGCCTTGCAGATAGCGCAGGGCGTCGGTTTGCAGGATTTGCCCGCGCGGGCAGCGCAGCAGTTCGAGGTTGTGCTTGAGGTTGGCGATGGCGGCCGGGTTGCTGTCCAGCGCCACGGCGTCTTGCGCACCACGGGACAGGGCTTCGAGCACCAGTGCGCCGCTGCCGGTGAAGGCATCCAGCACGCGGGCGCCCTCGATGTACAGCGCCAGCCAGTTGAACAGGGTTTCGCGCACGCGGTCTGGGGTGGGGCGCAGGCCGTCGCCTTCGGGGACGGCCAGGCGGCGGCTGCGCCACTCGCCGGCAATGATGCGCAACTGGCCGGGGCCTTTGCTGGCGCCAGGGGCGCTGCGCGCGGGGGTGTTGGGGCGTGCCATTAATGCTCCGGTACGCCGAGCGGCCGCTCGGCGGGTTTGTCAGTGGGGGCCGGCAGCGGCTGCTGTGCCACCTTCGGGCCGACGGTGACGATCACCAGCTTGTCCGCCGCCAGGTGCTTGTTCATGGCGGCCTTGACCTGTTCGACGGTCAGCGCCTGGGACTGCTGCATGAAGTCTTCCAGCCAGCTCAGCGGCAGGTTGTAGAAGCCGATTGCGCCCAACTGGCCGACGATACTGGCGTTGCTGGCATTGGACAGCGGGAAGCTGCCGGCCAGTTCGCGCTTGGCGTCGTCCAGTTCCTGTTGCGTCGGGCCGTTCTTGAGGTACTCGGCCAACAGGTCCTGCACCAGCTTGAGCGTGCCTTCGCTGAGCTCGGCACGGGTTTGCAGGTTGATCATGAACGGGCCGCGTACCTGCATCGGGCTGAACACCGAGTACACACCGTAGGTGAGGCCGCGCTTTTCGCGCACTTCGCTCATCAGCCGGGTACCAAAGGCGCCGCCGCCGAGGATCTGGTTGCCCAGCGACAGTGCGGGCCAGTCCGGGTCGTTACGGTCGATGCCAAGTTCGGCCAGCATCAGGTGGGTCTGTTTGGACGCAAAGTCGATGTGGGTCAGGCCTGGCTTGGGTTCAACCGGCTGCTCGGGCTTGGCCAGGGCCGGGCCCTTGGGCAGGCCGGCGGAAACCTGGGCGGCGATGGCTTCGGCTTCGCTGCGGCTGAGGTCGCCGACCAGCGCGATCACCGCGTTACCGGCGGCATAGGCCTTGGCGTGGAAGGCGCGCAGCTGATCGAGGGTGATGGCTGTGACTGTCTGGGCCGTGCCGTCGCTGGGGTGAGCGTAGGGGTGGCTGCCGTACAGGTTGGCGAACAGGGTCTTGCCGGCGATCTTGCCGGGGTTCTGCTTTTCATACTCGAAGCCGGCCAGCATCTGGTTCCTGATGCGCTTGAGGGCGTCATCGGGGAAAGTCGGCTTGCCCACCACCTCGGTGAACAGCTTGAGTGCCGGCTCGCGCTTGTCGGCGGCGCTGAGGCTGCGCAGCGAGGCCACGGCCATGTCGCGGTAGGAGCCGTTGCCGAAGTCTGCGCCCAGGCCCTCGAAGCCTTCGGCGATGGCGGTGACGTCCTTGCCGGCCACACCCTCGTTGAGCATGGCATTGGTCAGCGTGGCCACGCCTGGCGTCGTGCCGTCCTGGCTGCTGCCGGCGGCGAAGGTCAGGCGCAGGTCGAACATCGGCAGCTCGCGGGCTTCGACGAACAATACGCGGGTGCCTTCGGCGGTGGTCCAGTGCTGGATGTTCAACTGGCGGCGGCTGGGGGCCTTGCCGTCCAGTTCGGCCAGCGATTGCAGCGAGTTGGCCGGGCGGGCCGCGCCAACGGGCTGGCTGGCGCTGTCGGACTGGGCCGGGCGGGCCAGCAGCAGGGCGGTGGCCACCACCAGCACGATGATGCCAAGGCCCAACAGGGTGTAGCGGGGTGCGCTGCGGTCACTCATGAGCGGACTCCTCGGGCAGTACATGGGCAACGCTCAGGCGTTCGCGGGTGAAGTAGGTGCGGGCAGCGGCCTGGATGTCTTGCGGGGTCACGCGCTTGAGATCGTCGAGTTCGCTGTCGATCAGTTTCCAGGACAGGCCGACGGTCTCCAGCTGGCCGATGGTGGTGGCCTGGCTGCTGATGGAGTCACGGTCGTAGACCAGGCCGGCGATCACCTGGGCGCGCACGCGCTCGAGCTCTTCGGCGGTGGGTGGGGTGGTCTTGAGTTCGTCGAGCAATTGCCAGACGCCTTGCTCGACCTCGGCCAGGGTCTTTTGCTTCTGCACGTTGGGGGTGGCCGAGATCAGGAACAGGCTGTCGCCCCGGGTGAAGGCGTTGTAGCTGGAAGAGGCACCGGCCACCAGCTCCTGGCCGCGCTCCAGGCGCGCCGGCATGCGGGCGCTGTAGCCGCCGTCGAGCAGGGCGGAAATCAGCCGCAGTGCGTTGACCGTGCGCGGGTCCTTGGCGGTGGCCAGGGCCGGCACGTTGAAGCCGTAGATCAGGCTCGGCAACTGCGTCTGCACGTGCAGGGTCAGCTTGCGCAGGCCGGGTTCGGCCAGCTCCAGCGGCAACTTGCTGGGGGGCACGGCGCGCTTGGGGATGGGGCCGAAGTATTTTTGTGCGAGGGTTTTCACTTCGTCGGGGGTGACGTCGCCGACGACCACCAGGGTGGCGTTGTTCGGTGCGTACCAGGACTCGTACCAGTGGCGCAGCTCTTCGACCTTCATGCGCTCGAGGTCGGCCATCCAGCCGATGGTCGGGGTGTGGTAGCCGCTGGCCGGGTAGGCCATGGCACGGAACAGCTCGAAGGCTTTGGAGTTGGGCTGATCGTCGGTGCGCAGGCGGCGCTCTTCCTTGATCACCTCGATCTCGCGGCTGAACTCGTCGGTCGGCAGGCGCAGGCTGGCCAGGCGGTCGGCTTCCAGTTCGAAGGCCACCGGCAGGCGGTCGCGGGCCAGCACCTGGTAATAGGCGGTGTAGTCGTCGCTGGTGAAGGCGTTCTCTTCGGCGCCCAGGTCACGCAGGATGCGCGATGCTTCGCCAGGGCCGAGCTTGGCGCTGCCCTTGAACATCATGTGCTCCAGGGCGTGGGACAGGCCTGTCTGGCCTGGGGTTTCGTAGCTGGAACCGACTTTGTACCAGATCTGCGAAACCACCACCGGGGCACGGTGGTCCTCGCGTACGACCACTTTCAGGCCGTTGTCGAGGATGAATTCATGGGTGGGTTGCACATCGGCGGCGAAGGCCGCAAGCGGCAGGCACAGCGTGCCGAGCAACAGGCCAGCGGCGCGGCGGGCTAGAGCATTCATACGGTGTTTAACCTGTTCTGCGGCCCGCTTGGGTTTAGCGTCGGCGGGCCAGGAGGTGCTAGGATACTGATCCGGTTGCCTGGCGACCATGCCTGTCGCCGTTCTGGCCCGCAGGCCCTAAAGACAAAACGTTGCGCATGAACCAGTCGGTTACAAAATAGTCTGTTCTGCGTGACTCAAGAATTCCCGATGCGCCACTGCTGGCGCATCGCTACCCTGAGATAGCCGTCTTCCATGTTTGGTTCCAACGACGACAAAAAAGCGCCGGCTGCGGCTGGCGAGAAGAAAGGCCTGTTCAGCTGGTTCCGCAAGAAGCCGGAACAACCTGTCGCCGAACAGCCGCAAACCCCAGAACCGCAGGCCACAGAGCCGGCCGCACTGCAGGTGCCTGCTGCCGAGCCGCTGCCGGCGGCAGTGCCCGAGCCCGTAGTGGTCGAGCCTGTGCCGGAGCCAGTGGTTGAGACACCGCAGCCAGCGTCGGTGCCCGAGCCAGTGGTCGCCACGCCGCAATATGCGCCTGCCGCTGCCCCTGTGGTTGTTCAGCCTGAGCCTGTGGTTGCCGCACCCGTAGAGCCAGCACCGGCCGAAGTGCCTGCGGCCCCGGTCAGCAACCTGGTACTGCCTGTCGCCGAAGAACCGGTGGCACTGGTTGAGGACCTGGAGCCGAAGGCGCCGCCTGCCATTCCCGCTCGCCCGCTCGTCGAGCCGGCTGCCACTGTCGCAGCGGCCCCGGCGCCGGTTGTCGAAGCCCAACCGGTCATCGCGCCGACCCCGGTAGAGCCCGAGCCCGTTGCCGCGGCTGCCGCCGAACCGTCCAAGCCCGGTTTCTTCGCCCGTCTCAAGCAGGGCCTGTCGAAGACCAGCGCCAGCATTGGCGAGGGCATGGCCAGCCTGTTCATGGGCAAGAAGGTCATCGATGACGACCTGCTCGACGAAATCGAAACCCGTCTGCTGACCGCCGACGTCGGCGTCGAGGCCACCTCGGCCATCGTCCAGAACCTCACCCAGAAAGTCGCCCGCAAGCAGCTGGCCGATGCCGACGCGCTGTACAAGTCGCTGCAGGAAGAGCTGGCCGCGCTGCTGCGCCCGGTCGAGCAGCCGCTGAAGGTCGAGGCGCAGAACAAGCCCTACGTGATCCTGGTGGTCGGCGTGAACGGCGCCGGCAAGACCACCACCATCGGCAAGCTGGCGAAAAAGCTGCAGCTCGAAGGCAAGAAGGTCATGCTCGCCGCCGGCGACACCTTCCGTGCCGCCGCCGTGGAGCAGCTGCAGGTATGGGGCGAGCGCAACCAGATCCCGGTGATCGCCCAGCATACCGGCGCCGACTCGGCTTCGGTGATCTTCGACGCCGTGCAGGCCGCCAAGGCGCGCAACGTCGATGTGCTGATCGCCGACACCGCCGGGCGCCTGCACACCAAGGACAACCTGATGGAAGAGCTGAAGAAGGTCCGTCGGGTGATCGGCAAGCTCGACGCCGAGGCGCCCCACGAGGTGCTGCTGGTGCTCGACGCCGGTACCGGGCAGAACGCCATCAGCCAGGCCAAGTACTTCAACCAGAGCGTGGAACTGACCGGCCTGGCCCTGACCAAGCTGGACGGCACCGCCAAGGGCGGGGTGATCTTCGCCCTGGCCAAGCAGTTCAACATTCCGATCCGCTTCATTGGTGTGGGCGAGGGTATCGATGACCTGCGCACCTTCGAGGCTGAACCTTTCGTCAAGGCACTGTTTGCCGAGCGGGAACCTGCATGATCCGATTCGAACAGGTCGCCAAACGCTACCCCAACGGCCACGTCGGCCTGCATGAGCTGAGCTTCCGGGCGCGGCGTGGCGAGTTCCTGTTCGTCACCGGCCACTCCGGCGCCGGCAAGAGCACCTTGTTGCGCCTGTTGTTGGCCATGGAACGCCCGACCAGCGGCAAGCTGCTGCTGGCGGGGCAGGACCTTGGGCAGATCAGCAACGCGCAGATCCCGTTCCTGCGCCGGCAGATCGGCGTGGTGTTCCAGAACCACCAGTTGCTGTTCGACCGCACCGTGTTCAACAACATCGCCCTGCCGCTGCAGATCCTCGGGCTGTCCAAGGCCGAGATCGCCAAGCGCGTCGACTCGGCGCTGGAGCGTGTGTCGTTGAGCGACAAGGGCGAGCTGTTCCCGGCCGACCTGTCCACCGGCCAGCAACAGCGCGTCGGTATCGCCCGGGCGATCGTCCACCAGCCGGCACTGCTGCTGGCGGACGAGCCCACCGGTAACCTCGACCCGCGCCTGGCCGCCGAGATCATGGGCGTGTTCGAAGACATCAACCGCCTGGGCACCACCGTATTGATCGCCAGCCACGACCTGGCGCTGATCGCGCGCATGCGCCACCGCATGCTGACGCTGCAACGCGGCCGCTTGATCGGCGATGGGGAGGCCGGGCAATGAGCACCACACGTACACCAAAGGTTTCCGAGCGGGTCGCACCCAAGCCCGCCGACCCACAACCGGCGAAGAAAAAGCGCGGCGACCACGACGATGATGGCCCGGACTTCAGCACCTTGCTGCACGCCTGGCTGGAAAGCCACCGTGCCAGCCTGGCCGACAGCCTGCGCCGCCTGGCCAAGCAGCCGATCGGCAGCTTCTTCACCTGCTTGGTGATGGCTGTGGCGCTGAGCATGCCCATGGGCCTGTCGCTGCTGCTCAAGAACGTCGAGAAGCTCGGCGGTTCGTGGCAGCGCGCGGCGCAGATTTCCCTGTACCTCAAGCTCGACGCCAGCAGCCGTGATGGCGAAGCATTGCGTGACGAGATCAAGGGCATGCCGGGCGTTGCCGAGGCCCAGTACGTCAGCCGTGAGCAGGCGCTGGAAGAGTTCCAGCAGCAGTCTGGCCTGGGCGAAGCCCTGCGCGAGCTGCCGGACAACCCGCTGCCCGGCGTGGTGGTAGTGACCCCGAGCGAAGTCGACAAACCGGCTCTGGAAGCGCTGCGTCAACGCCTGGCAGAGCTGCCACGGGTGGAAGCGGCACAGCTGGACCTGGTCTGGGTCGAGCGCCTGGCGGCGATCCTCAAGCTGGGTGATCGTTTTGTCTTCGGCCTCGCGGTGATGCTTATTTCCGCGTTGCTGTTAGTAATCGGTAACACAATTCGTCTACATATCGAGAACCGCCGCGTCGAGATCGAAGTGATCAAGCTGGTGGGCGGCACCGACAGCTACGTGCGTCGGCCTTTCCTCTACATGGGGGCGCTGTATGGCCTGGGTGCCGGGGTGCTGGCCTGGGGGATCCTGGCGTTCGGCCTGAACTGGCTCAACGACGCGGTCGTCGGGCTTTCCGGCCTGTATGGCAGCGATTTCGCCCTGGGCGGAGTGCCGGCCGCCGATGGTCTTTCCCTCTTGATCGGCGCGGTGCTGTTGGGGTATATCGGTGCATGGATCGCGGTGGCTCGGCATCTGAACGAGCTGGCACCACGATAATGTTTCATCGCCAGCATTGACTTTTTTTCATCCAGGAACTTGTCTCGCGGTTCCGGGTCTATGCTGGCAGTGCCCACAAGGCACGAGTCTGTAAGTCGGAGGTACTTGAATGACCACATCGTTGCAACCTGCCTATGCCCTGGTACCCGGTGCAAACCTGGAAGCCTACGTGCACACGGTCAACAGCATCCCGCTGCTGACGGTCGAGCAGGAGCGTGATCTGGGCGAGCGTCTCTATTACGAACAGGATGTCGAGGCCGCCCGGCTAATGGTGATGGCCCACCTGCGTTTCGTCGTCCATATCGCCCGTAGCTATGCTGGCTATGGTCTGGCCCAGGCCGACCTGATCCAGGAAGGCAACGTCGGCCTGATGAAGGCGGTAAAACGGTTCAACCCGGAAATGGGCGTACGTCTGGTGTCCTTCGCGGTGCACTGGATCAAGGCCGAGATCCACGAGTTCATCCTGCGCAACTGGCGCATCGTCAAGGTGGCTACCACCAAGGCCCAGCGCAAGCTGTTCTTCAACCTGCGCAGCCAGAAGAAACGCCTGGCCTGGCTGAACAATGACGAAGTGCATCGCGTGGCAGAAAGCCTGGGCGTGGAGCCCCGCGAAGTGCGTGAAATGGAAAGCCGCCTGAGCGGCCAGGACATGGCCTTCGACCCGGCAGCCGAAGCCGATGACGACAGCGCCTTCCAGTCGCCCGCGCATTACCTGGAAGACCACCGCTACGACCCGGCTGTGCAGCTGGAGGACGCTGACTGGAGCGACAATTCCACCAGCAACCTGCATGAAGCCCTGCAGGGCCTGGACGATCGCAGCCGCGACATTCTCTACCAGCGCTGGCTGGCGGAAGAGAAGGCCACGCTGCATGAGCTGGCAGACAAGTACAGCGTTTCGGCCGAGCGTATTCGCCAGCTGGAGAAGAACGCAATGAACAAGGTCAAGGCACTGATCGCGATCTGATCGGCGCCCTGGCTGGATTGAAAAACCGCTGCTCTCGCAAGAGGCAGCGGTTTTTTGTTGAGATGGATCGCAGGGCCCTGTGGGAGCGGCTTTAGCCGCGAACACCAGCGAAGCTGGTGCCATCCACCGCGTTGCCTTTTTCGCGGCTGAAGCCGCTCCCACAGGTTACTTGATGCCCTTGCGAGCGCAGCTTAAAGCCTGCGCGACGCATCCAGCTGCATCAGGTAGCTCGGCCCACCCAACTGGCTCATCTGCCGGCGAATCCACCCCGCGCGGCTGGCTACATAGGTACTTGGCCGGCTGGCGCTCCATTTGATCGGGCTCGGCAGCACGGCAGCGAGCAGTGCGGCCTGTTGTCGCGTCAGGCGGCTGGCATCCACGCCAAAGTGATAGCGTGCCGCCGCCTGGGCGCCGAACACGCCCTTGCCCCACTCGGCGCTGTTCAGATACACCTCGAGAATCCGCTCCTTCGACCAGAACAGCTCGATCAGTGCGGTGAACCAGGCCTCCAGGCCCTTGCGCAGCCAACTGCGCCCGGACCACAGGAACATGTTCTTGGCCACCTGCTGGGTCAGGGTGCTGGCGCCACGGACCTTGCCGCCCCGTTCGTTGTAGGCCAGCGCCGCCTGGATGGCCGGGATGTCGAAGCCCCAGTGGTTGGCGAACTTCTGGTCTTCACCGGCGATGACCGCCACCTTGAGCTCATCCGAGATCTCTTCCCAGGGGGTCCAGTCGCGCTGCAGGTCGATCGGCTCGCCACTGAACCATGACTCCACCTTGCGCTCGACCATCAGCGCCGTGCCGGGCGGCGGTACCCAGCGCAGTACCAGCACCACGGCAATGCTTGCGACAGCGAACCAGAGCAGGCCGCGGGTGAAGTGGCGCAGTAAGGATGACAGCATGGTGATGGCTTGGCCGGACCGTTGGAACGGGCCATTATACAGACCCCTTTCGAGGAGTCGTCCCATGCTTCGCAGCTTCCTGATGCTCGCCGCCTTCTTCGGGTTCACCGGTGTCGCGCTCGGCGCCTTTGCCGCCCATGGCCTGAAGAGCCGCCTCAGTGCCGACTACCTGGCGGTCTTTCACACCGGTGTCACCTACCAGTTGGTGCATGCCCTGGCGATCCTCGCCGTGGCCGTGCTCTCGGTGCACCTGCCCGGGCGCCTGGTGGGCTGGGCGGGCGGTCTGTTCGCGCTGGGTATCGTGTTGTTTTCCGGCAGCCTCTACGTGCTCACGCTGACGGGCCTGGGCAAGCTCGGCATGATCACCCCGCTGGGTGGCCTGTGCTTCCTCGCCGGCTGGTTGTGCCTGGGTCTGGCCGCCTGGCGCCTGGGCTGACCGAGTGGTCCACAATCGCGACTAATGGCGCGCTCCACCCTTGGGTTGCAAGGCTGATCGGGGCTAGAATGCCTGCCCCAACGAACAATGGTGGCCGTGCGCATGCGCATTCAACTGAACGGTGAACCTTACGAACTGCCCGCGAGCGAGAGCGTCGCGGCCCTGCTCGGCCGGCTCGAGCTGGCTGGCCGCCGGGTGGCGGTGGAACTGAACCTGGACATCGTGCCGCGCAGTCAGCACGAGAGCACGCTGCTGAGCGAGGGCGACCAGGTTGAAGTGGTCCACGCCATCGGTGGTGGTTGAGCAAGCCCGGCGTTTCACCCGTAAGCCCCGTAACCTTTCCTGAGGAACATCGATGAGCAACGTTCGCAGCGACAAGCCCTTCATCCTGGCCGGGCGCACCTTCCAGTCGCGCCTGCTGGTCGGTACCGGCAAGTACCGTGACATGGAAGAAACCCGCCTGGCCACCGAGGCCTCGGGTGCCGAAATCGTCACCGTCGCCGTGCGCCGCACCAATCTGGGCCAGAATGCGGGTGAGCCGAACCTGCTCGACGTGCTGTCGCCGGACAAGTACACCATCCTGCCGAACACCGCAGGCTGCTTCGATGCGGTGGAAGCCGTGCGCACCTGCCGCCTGGCCCGTGAGCTGCTCGATGGTCGCAAGGGCCATGAGTCCCGCACGCTGGTCAAGCTGGAAGTGCTGGCTGACCAGAAAACCCTGTTCCCCAACGTCATCGAAACCCTCAAGGCCGCCGAAGTGCTGGTCAAGGAAGATTTCGACGTGATGGTCTACACCAGCGACGACCCGATCATCGCCCGCCAGCTGGCCGAAGCCGGCTGCATCGCGGTGATGCCCCTGGCCGGCCTGATCGGTACGGGCCTTGGCATCTGCAACCCGTACAACCTGCAGATCATCCTCGAGGAATCCAAGGTGCCGGTGCTGGTCGATGCCGGCGTGGGTACCGCCTCCGACGCCACCATCGCCATGGAGATGGGCTGCGAGGCGGTACTGATGAACTCGGCCATCGCCCACGCCCAACAGCCGGTGCTGATGGCCGAAGCCATGAAGCACGGCATCCTGGCTGGGCGCATGGCCTACCTGGCCGGCCGCATGCCCAAGAAACTCTACGCCAGCGCCTCTTCGCCGCTGGATGGTCTGATCAAGTAAGAGCCCCAGATGACTGAATCGCAAGAAACGCCGATCACCGCCGACGGCGAAGATCGTCCGCACCGTCGCATCAAGAGCTTCGTGATGCGCGCCGGGCGCATGACCGAAGGCCAGCAACGTGGCCTGGAGCAGGGCGGCCCGCTGTTCGTCCTGCCGCTGGCCGACAGCCCGGTGGACTACGACCAGGTGTTCGGCCGTTCGGCGCCGCGCACACTGGAGATCGGCTTTGGCATGGGCCATTCGCTGCTGGAGATGGCTGCGGCCTCGCCCGAGCTGGACTTTATCGGTGTCGAAGTGCACCGCCCGGGTGTCGGCGCTTTGCTGAACGGCGTGCTCACCCAAGGCCTGAAGAACCTGCGGGTGTACGACTGCGACGCCATCGAAGTGCTCAACCGCTGCGTGGCCGACAACAGCCTCGACCGCTTGATGCTGTTCTTCCCCGACCCGTGGCACAAGGCACGTCACCACAAGCGCCGTATCGTCCAGCTGGAGTTCGCCGAGCTGGTGCGTCGCAAGTTGAAACCCGGTGGCGTGTTCCACATGGCGACCGACTGGGAGCCCTATGCCGAATACATGCTGGAAGTGATGAGCGCAGCACCGGGCTATCGCAACCAGGCGGCTGATGGCGCCTACGTGCCACGCCCCGAAGAGCGCCCGATCACCAAGTTCGAGCGCCGCGGCGAGCGCCTTGGGCACGGCGTGTGGGACCTGAAGTTCGAAAAACTGGCTTGACCCTCCCCCTGCCAGAGGCGCCGGTGCGCCTCTGGCCCCTCATCACATCGCGTAAAGGATTGCGCCTTGAAGCCTCGGGTTCTGTTACCGCTGATAGGCCTGGTCGTTGCCGTCTGCCTTGTGCTCGTCGTGTTACTGCGTGAACCTCTTTCGCCCTCTGAGCAACACCTCGAGCGTGCCGTGGCCTTGGTACAACAGGCCAACGTGAATTTGCAGGCGCTTGCCGAAATCGAGGCCGGCGGCGAAGCCATCAGTACTGAACAGTTGATGCCGATGAGCGAATTGATGGATGAAGCGCGCGCGCACATCGAGCTGGCAGCGCAGGCGGGCAACACCTTGGCGCTGTTCTGGCAGTCCAACATGCAAACCTCTGCGGACCGGCGCGACATGGCACGCAGGCAGGCCTCCTGTGCGCGTTTGCATCAGGCTGTAGAGCAAGGGTTTCTGGCGGCAGCGGTCGCCTATTACTACCGTTGCGCGCCAACCTCCGACAGCTTTGACTTCATGGGCGCAGAGCAAGTCGCCTTGCTTGAGGTGTTGAAAGCGGCGTTGCAACGGGATGATCCGTTCCAATCGCTCTATCCGCAGCTTTTGCGTGAGGTGCATTGTTTCAGACCGGCTACCGACATTGCTTCGGCCCTGCCCTCGGTGTCACTTACAGTGGGCGAGATGCTGGAGAAGTCCAGACAAGTGTTTTCATACGACCAGTTCAAAGCCGAGGCGCTTTATTTGTTGGCCACTCATCCCGCCATCTGGCAGCAGACACCAATGACCGAGCGGCTGGCGATGTTGCGCGAGGCTGAGTCTTTGGGGTGCGGGCGTGCATCTGGCTGGAGGCAAAGGCTGGAAGCTCGCACCGGCTCTTGATCCTGTTCAAGGCCACGAGGGGCGGCCTTTTAGTCAGCCGCTTCGACCAGCGCCGCAAGGGCGCAAATAGCAAATGTTATGACCTGCTGGCAGGGTCGAAATGTGAGCCTCCTGTTCCTGGGCATTACGCTCGGACAAATCAGGAGACCTTTCATGATCGCTACACGCCTGTTGCGCGTTGCATTGACCTTCACCACTGCCGCTGCCTGCTTGAGCGTCACTGCCCAGGCATCTTCCCCTGCCACGGAGCAAAGCCTCGATCGCTCCGCCATCGCCCGGTACGAGCGGACCTTGAATACAGCATCGTTACTCTACGGGCCGGCAGTAACCCAGCAGAGCACGGCTTTTCTGATCGACAACGGTAACGATGCCGCGCCTGCGCTCCTCGTGGGCAGTGGTCATGCGGTATTTAAACGGCCCCAGATTGCCGGCGGACAGCTTGCGGGGCTGGGGCGCGTCACTTTCGAGAGCGTCGCCGGGGCGGCATTCGATGTCGTGCATACTCGCTACGCCTCGCGACGCGGCCTGGATTTTGCCGTGTTCGAGTTGCAGCAGACCCAGGGGGCACTCAAGGCACTCGGTATCATGCCCATGGTGCTGGCCGGACGCCAAGCCACCGAGGGCGAGACGATAACCGTGGGCGCCAGGGTGAGCGGGGTCACTTCGGGTAGCGCCAGATGGCCGACGCAGGAACTGGTGCGGATCGACTTGAAGACCGGGCGGGGCTTTCTGCAACGGCATCTGTTGTTGATGGAGGACGCCTGGTTGCAGCCCGGCGACTCTGGCAGCCCTGTCGTAGAACAGGCAGCGGGTGCGGTTCTCGCTGTTGCTCACAGCAGCAACCCTCTGGGGAGCGAAGCGTCGGACTTGAGTTTCTTGCCAGCCTGCCTGAACAACGGGGCGTTCGACGTCAATGCTGCCGGCTGCGGCTTGAGCAACCAGTTCGATGTTGCGTTGGAAGAGGGGGACGAACGCATGATCTACAAGGTCGGCAGCAGCGCCAGGGTGATCAGCCAGGTTTTATACGCGACCACGACGTTGTACCAGGCCAAGCTCGCCCAATGGCCGGACCAATGCGAGCAGGGCGAAGGCTATGGCCCGGTGCAACAATCAGGAAGTCCAATCAATGTCCCTATCGAGGGCTTCACCCTGGCGCCCGAGAATCCGACAGTGCTGGCGTTATGTGTCTGGGGGCGCGAAGCAGCCGGGCCGGAGCCGGCGAACCGCAATGCCCTGGCGTTGCCTGTGGTGGTGCACCCTGCAGGCCCGGCCAGCCAACCCGAGTTGGAAATCGACCCGCCATATAAGGATAGGAAGGGCCGCAATGCCTACCTTGTGTCTGTCGAGCCTGAGCAGATCCTGCTCCGGCGGGTCGAGCTCAAGAGTGGCCCCTGGGATACCACTGACTGTGCCGATGAGTCGGGTTACCGAGCATTGGCTGGCACACGAAAGGAGGCGGTGACGGAAGATACCCGCCTATGCGCGGTCGGCGTCGATTACGCGGGGCAGCGTTCGCAACCGCTGGAAACTAAATTGTTGCCGTGACGCAAATCTGCAACGAATCAAAACCGCCCTGCCAAAGGCGGTTTTGATTTGGCGTCACCCGCGCCGGTCAGCCACCACGCCAATCAATACCAGCACCACCAGCAACACCGGTGCCAGCGCATAGTTGTTGAACTGCCCCAGCCCTTTGACGATCCACGGTGTGGCATAGATCAGCGCCGCGCCGCTGCCGATCATTACCAGCAGCGCCATGAACGGCACGCGCAGGGCGCCGGCCAGGCCGCCCAGGCGCCCCTCGACCCAGCCCTTGATATCGGTGCCGAACAGCACCAGCAGGCAGCCCACCAGGGCCAGCGAGATCTCCGACAGGTTGCTGCGGCTCCAGCGGGAGACGGTCGAGAGCAGGTCAAGTACCAGGTCCATGGGTCATCCTTAATTCAAGAAGTACTGCAGCAGGTCATTGAGGAACAGCTGGCCGCGCGGCGTGGCCGCCAGTCGATCCGCTTCGACCTGCAAAAGGCCCTTTTGTTCGGCGGCGCGGCGGGCTTGCGCGAGTTGCGCCAAGGGAAGCCCCGTGCGTTGCGTGAACAGCTCGGCTTCCACCCCCTGGGTCAGGCGCAGCGCGTTCATCAGGAACTCGAAGGGTAGCTCATCGACCGGCAGCAACTTCTCGCCTGCCTTGAAGGGCTTGGCCGGGTTCAGGTAGTCCTTGGGCAGGCGGGTCTTCCAGGTGCGCAGGATGCGCCCATCGGGGAACGACAGCTTGCCGTGGGCACCGGCACCGATGCCGATGAAGTCGCCAAAGCGCCAGTAATTGAGGTTGTGCCGTGCGGCGCGCCCTGGCTGGGCGTAGGCCGACACTTCGTATTGCTGGTATCCGTGCTCGGCCATCAGCGCCTGGCCGGCTTCCTGGATATCCCAGAGGATGTCGTCCTCGGGCAGCTCGGGTGGCTGGTTCCAGAACACGGTGTTGGGCTCGACCGTCAGCTGATACCAGGACAGATGCGTCGGCGCCAGTTCGATGGCCTGGCGCAGGTCGCCAAGCGCGTCGTCCAGTGACTGGTCAGGCAGGCCGTGCATCAGGTCCATGTTGAAGTTGTCGAAGCCGGCCGCGCGAGCCATGTCGGCGGCGCGCACCGCTTCAGCGCCGTTGTGGATGCGCCCGAGCTTCTCAAGCTTGGCTGGCTGGAAGCTCTGTACGCCGATGGACAGCCGGTTGATGCCGGTCTGCCGATAGGCCTTGAACTTTTCCTGTTCGAACGTGCCCGGGTTGGCTTCGAGGGTGATCTCGATGTCCGCGGCAAACGGGATGCGCTGCTCGACACCCCGCAACAGGCGGCCAAGCGCAGCCGCGCTGAACAGGCTGGGGGTGCCACCGCCGAAGAAGATGGTGCTGATCGGCCGACCCTGAACGGCATGCATCTCCTGGTCGAGGTCGGCCAGCAGGGCATCGATATATTCGTCTTCGGGCAATGTGGGCCCTGCCTGGTGCGAGTTGAAGTCGCAATAAGGGCATTTGCGCACGCACCAGGGGATGTGGATGTACAGCGACAGCGGGGGGAGGATCAGGCCCGCCGGCTGTACCAACAGCTTTTCACTCATGCCAGGCCCAGACGCTGACGCAGCAAGGCCATGGCGCGGGCGCGGTGGCTGAGCTGGTTCTTGTCGACGGGTGCCAGGTCGGCACTGGAGCACTTGCGCTCCGGGACCCAGAACAGCGGGTCGTAGCCGAAACCATGCTCACCGCTGGCCTCGAACAGGATGCTGCCATGCCACAGGCCTTCGCAGAGAATAGGCAGCGGGTCGTCGGCATGGCGCACCAGCGCCAGTACGCAGACGAACTGCGCGCCGCGCTGTTCCTTGGGCACATCCTTCAGCGCTTCAAGCAGCTTGGCGTTGTTGGCCGCGTCGCCCTTGCCATCGGCGTAGCGTGCCGAATAGATGCCCGGCGCGCCGCCGAGGAAGTCCACCGCCAGGCCCGAGTCGTCGGCCAGGGCCGGCAGGCCGGAAATACGTGCGGCGTTGCGCGCCTTGAGGATGGCGTTCTCGACGAACGACAGGCCGGTTTCTTCCGGCTCTACCTGGCTGAATTCACCGATCGAACGCAGATGCACGGAGTCGCCGAGCATGGCCTGCAGTTCCTTGAGCTTGCCGGCGTTATGGCTGGCCAATACGAGTTGCTGGAAATTCATCATTCGCCTGGGAACACTTCCTGGTTGAAGCTGAGTTGATTGCTGACGCCACCGGTTTCGACATTCAGGTCGAAGGTCAGGGTTTCAGCCTGGTCGATCTTGAACTGGGCGATGTAGTACACCGCGCCCTGGTCGGTGATCAGCTTGAACGACAGCGGGCTGCTGCGCCCCGTTAGGTCCTTGACCGTGCCGCTGACCACCGAGGTGGCCGGCTTGCCGCCCTTGAGCACGGCGATATTGAGCACGCCCTGGTTCTTGCTGCGGGTTAGGCCGGTGGCGGCAGCGATGTCCGGCTGCAGCATGCTCGAGGTGAAGGCGCTGTAATGGACCGTCACGTCGCCGAACACTTCCTTGCGATCGGGCTTGGCGGCATCGGCAGCCAGCACCGGCAGGGCCAGGCACAGGCTGATCAGAAACAGTGCTAGTCGACGCATGATCCCATTCCTCCGTTCGCGAGCGTCAGACTGCGAGCTGGTGCTCCTGCAGGCCCGGGCTGCTGACGCGATAAATACCGATTTCACCTAGAAGATTAGGCCAAAGCCGGCCGCCCAACCCATTACGGTGCAAGTGGTCGACCGCCAGGCGGTCGAGTACCTTGGCGTGGCGTTCGCGGCACAGGTTCTCGAAGTCTTCGAACGTGCAGAAGTGAATGTTCGGCGTGTTGTACCAGGTGTACGGCATGAAGTCCGACACCGGCATGCGGCCTTTGGTCGCCAGGTACCAGCGGCAACGCCAGTGGCCGAAGTTGGGGAAGGTGATGATGCACTGGCGGCCCACCCGCAGCATTTCGTCGAGAATCCGGTCGGGGTACTCCACGGCCTGCAGGGCCTGGGTCATGACCACCACGTCGAAGCTGTTGCTGGCGAAGTTGCCCAGGCCCTTGTCCAGGTCCTGCTCGATCACGTTGACGCCCTTGGCCACGCACTCGGCGATGTTGTCGGCGTCGATCTCCAGGCCGTAGCCGGTGACGTTCTTGCGCTCGCGCAGCGAGGCCAGCAGCTCGCCGTTGCCGCAGCCCAGGTCGAGTACCCGGCTGCCGGCGGGGATCCAGTCTTGGATGATTTCCAGGTCGGCTCTCATGGGGTCCTCACAGGGCGATGCGGTTCATGTAGTTGGCGAAACCCTGCATGTAGCGAGGTGTGGGGATCAGGAAGGCGTCGTGGCCGTAGGGCGAGTCGATATCCAGGTAGCAGACGTTCTTGCGTGCGGCCATCAGGGCATCGACGATCTCCCGCGAACGGGCCGGCGAGAAGCGCCAGTCGGTGGTGAACGACATGATGCAGAAGTCAGCCGTGACATGCGCCAGGGTCGCCGCCAGGTCGCCGTCGTGGGCCGCCGCCGGGTCGTAGTAGTCCAGCGCCTTGGTCATCAGCAGGTAGGTGTTGGCGTCGAAACGCCCGGAGAACTCCTCGCCCTGGTAGCGCAGGTAGCTCTCGACCTGGAATTCGACGCTGTGGAAGTCGTAGTTGAGCTTGTCGCTCTTGAGCTCGCGGCCGAATTTTTCGCCCATCGAGTCGTCGGACAGGTAGGTGATATGGCCGACCATCCGCGCCAGCATCAGGCCGCGCTTGGGGATCACGCCCTGGTCCTGGAACGAACCGCCGTGGAATTCGGGGTCGGTGAGGATGGCCTGGCGCGCCACTTCGTTGAAGGCGATGTTCTGCGCCGACAGCTTGGGTGCCGAGGCGATGTCCACGCAATGGCGTACCCGGTCCGGGTAGGTGATGGTCCACTGCAGCGCCTGCATGCCGCCGAGGCTGCCGCCGACGATGGCGGCCCAGGTGTGGATGCCGAGGCGATCGGCCAGGCGCGCCTGGCTGTGCACCCAGTCTTCCACCGTCAGCACCGGGAAATCGGCGCCGTAGGGCTTGCCGGTGGCCGGGTTGAGGCTGCTGGGGCCGGTGCTGCCGTTGCAACCGCCGAGGTTGTTCAGGCTGACCACGAAGAAGCGGTTGGTGTCGATCGGCTTGCCGGGGCCGATGCAGCTGTCCCACCAGCCCGGCTTGCGGTCGGTGGCGGCGTGGTAGCCGGCGGCATGGTGGTGGCCGGACAACGCGTGGCAGATGAGCACGGCGTTGCTGGCGTTGCTGTTGAGCTCGCCATAGGTTTCGTAGATGAGTTCGTACGAGGCCAGGGCGCGGCCACAGGCCAGGGCCAACGGTTCATCGAACCGGGCGATCTGCGGTGTTACCAGACCGACGGAATCTTCGGGAAAGACAGTGGACATCGACCCTGCTCACGCTTGACGGAGGCGTAAGTCTAAAGAGCGCTACCCCCAGCGGCAAGCAATGGCTTGCCGCTGGAGACATCGTGGGTCAGATCATCCGCCACAGCTCTTGTGGCATGCCGGCGTAGGCCGCCAGCTGGGGCATGAGGAACGACTGGATCACCTGGATGGCGATGAAGGCGAAGATCGGCGAGATGTCCATGCCGCCCAGGTTCGGCACCAGGCGACGGAACGGCGCCAGCACCGGCTCGCTGATCTGGTAGGCCAGCTCGGCAGCAGGGTTGTGGCTGTTGGGCGCGACCCACGAGACGATCACCATGACGATCATCGCCACCCAGAAAATCTTCAGGAACAGCGAGGTGATGCCGATGATCGCCCACATCAGCAGGTGCAGGACGTCGCCGAAGGTACCGTAGGTGACCATCAGCACGAAGGCCATCAACAGCGCCTGGATCAGCACCGACAGCAGCAGCGACGATGTATCCAGGCCGGCAATGCTCGGGATTACCCGGCGCAGCGGCTTGAGCAGCGGCTGAGTGGCGCGCACGGCGAACTGGCTGAGCGGGTTGTAGAAGTCGGCCTTGACCAGTTGCAGCACGAAGCGCAGCAGGACGATCGCCAGGTACAGGCTGACCAGGGTTTGCACCACGAAGATCGCGGCGCCGGACAGTGCATTCATTGAAAAAGGCTCCTTATTTGCCCAGTTGTTCGGCCAGTTCCGCGGAGCGCTTGGCCGCGGCTTCCAGTGCCTGCTCGACGATGGCCTCGAAGCCATTGGCCTGGAACGACTTGATCGCCGCTTCCGTGGTGCCGGCAGGCGAGGTGACCCGGCGGCGCAGCTCGGCGGCATCGACGTCGCTGGCCACGGCCATGCGTGCGGCGCCCAGGGCGGTTTGCAGGGTCAGTTGCGAGGCGGTTTCACGCGGCAGGCCGAGCTTCTCGCCAGCGGCGGTCATGGCTTCGATCAGCAGGAAGAAGTAGGCCGGGCCGCTGCCGGAAACAGCGGTGACGGCATCCAGTTGCTGTTCCTGGTCCAGCCACAGGGCGGTGCCGACGGCGGACAGCAACTGCTCGGCCTGCTCGCGCTGCTCGGCTGACACTTGCTCGGTGGCGTACAGGCCACTGACGCCCTGGCGCAGCAGTGCCGGGGTGTTGGGCATGCAGCGCACCACCGGGATCGCGCCCAGCCAGGCCTGCAGGCTGGCACAGGTGATGCCGGCGGCGATGGAGACGACCAACTGGCCAGGCTTGAGGTTCGGCTTAAGGGTTTCGCAGACGGCTTTCATCACCTGCGGCTTGACCGCCAGGACGATCACATCCACACCGTCGATGGCCTGGGCGTTGTCGGCGAATGCTTCGATGCCGTGCTCGGCCTGGATGCGCGCGCGGGTGTCGGCACCCGGGTCGCTGGCGCGGATCTGCGAGGCGTCCAGGCCCTGGGCGCGCAGGCCGCCGATCAGGCTGGCGGCCATGTTGCCGGCGCCGATAAAGGCAATACGAGTCTTGCTCATGTCAGGTCCTTGAGGGAAAGAGTGAGTTTAAGCATGGATTCAGGGCTGGCCGTAGTCGCGCGCACCGAACAGGGCGGTGCCGATACGGACCCAGGTCGCACCTTGGGCGATCGCGGCTTCAAGGTCATGGCTCATGCCCATCGACAGGGTGTCCAGGCCCAGGCCGAGTTGCGCTTGCAGCTGGCGCAGGGTGGCGAAGGCGGCCTCTTGTTGGGCACGGTCTTCGGTCGGCTCCGGGATCGCCATCAGCCCGCGCAGGCGCAGGCCGGGGAGGGCGCTGACGGCCTGGGCCAGCGCCGGCAGGTCGGCGGGCGCGCAGCCGGACTTGCTGTCTTCACCGCTGACGTTCACCTGCAGGCAGATGTTCAGCGGCGGCAGATGGCCCGGGCGTTGCTCGGACAGGCGTTGGGCGATCTTCAGGCGGTCCACGGAATGTACCCAGTCGAAGTGCTCGGCGATGGCTTTGGTCTTGTTCGACTGAATGGGGCCGATGAAGTGCCAGATCAAGGGCAGGTCGGAAAGCGCCTGTTGTTTTGTCAGGGCTTCCTGAAGGTAGTTTTCGCCCACATCGCGCAGCCCGGCCGCAAAGGCCTCGCGCACGGCGCTGGCGGGCTTGGTCTTGCTGACCGCCAGCAACTGGACGCTGGCCGGGTCGCGTCCGGCGGCCCTGGCCGCGCTGTCGATACGGCTGGCAATGGCGGAAATGTTGTCTGCTAGGGTGGACATGGATCGTCGCCGGCGGCTGTGAGGTCTGCGGCATTCTACCTGCTTGATGGCCGTTGGGGAGTCTCATGGATGTGACCGACCTGCTGGCCCGGGCTGTGGCTGCGGGCGCCAGTGACCTGCACCTAGCCGCGGGCGAGCCACCGCTGTTGCGCCTGGATGGCGAGTTGCAGCGCATGGCGCTGCCGGTGCTGACGTGCACGGCGCTGGAACAGGGAATGGCCGGCCTGCTCGATGAAGGGCAGCGGCGGCAATGGCTGTGCGGTGATGAACTGGACCTGGCGCTGAGCCTGCCCGGCGTGGGGCGCCTGCGCTTGAACCTGTTCCGTCAGCGCAATGGCTTGGGCGTAAGCGTGCGGCTGATTCCGGCGCGGGTCCCCAGCCTCGACGAACTTGACCTGAACGATGTGTATCAAGCCGTTGCGCAATGCCGGGATGGCCTGGTGCTGGTGGGTGGGCCGACGGGTAGCGGCAAGTCCAGCACCCTGGCGGCGCTGCTTGATCAGCTCAAT
Source organism: Pseudomonas sp. TWI923 (assembly GCF_039673365.1). Classification (NCBI taxonomy): domain Bacteria; kingdom Pseudomonadati; phylum Pseudomonadota; class Gammaproteobacteria; order Pseudomonadales; family Pseudomonadaceae; genus Pseudomonas; species Pseudomonas sp. TWI923. The sequence goes on from NZ_JBDJLM010000004.1 coordinate 28,350, forward strand.
CGTGAACGCGCGCTGCAGGTCATCACCCTTGAAGACCCCATCGAATTTATCCACAGCGGGCAGGGCTGCCTGGTCAATCAGCGAGAGATCGGTGTGCACAGCCGTGACTTCGCCCAGGGGCTGCGCAGTGCCTTGCGTCAGGACCCGGATGTGATCATGGTCGGCGAACTGCGCGATCTGGAGAGTATCCGCCTGGCGTTGCGCGCTGCGGAAACCGGGCATCTGGTGCTGGCAACGGTGCACACCCGCTCGGCGGTGAACAGCATCGACCGGCTGGTGGAGGTGTTCGCTGCCGAGGAGAAGCCGCTGGTGCGCATGATGCTGGCCGAATCGCTGCGCCTGGTGGTGGCTCAGGTGCTGGTCAGGCGGAAAGGTGGCGGCAGGGTGGCGGCCAGGGAGGTGCTCGTGGCGACGCCAGCGGTGCGCAACTTGATTCGCGAGGGCCGCATGGTGCAGGTGCAGTCGGCGATGCAGGCGGGGGCGGCGTTGGGGATGCGCACGATGGAGGGGGCGTTGCAGGCGCTCAAGCACAAAGGGCTGGTTAACTAGCGCTGTTGCCTGCTCGAGCTAAATCGCGGGGGTAGTGCATTCCCTAGGATTGCACAGTACCTGTGGGAGCGGGTTTACCCGCGAAGATGGCACCTCGGTGCCTGGCACGGGCTATGCCCGTGTTCGCGGGTGAACCCGCTCCCACAGGCAGAGTGCAACTGTTTGAATGGCGAGCAAGACAGTCACTCCCACGCCAGGTTTGCTGTTGGTCGTGGGAGCGGCGGCTTGCCGCGCGATTGTCGGCTTAGCGCTTGGCCAGGGCCAGCGCTTGCTGGTCCTTGGGCAAAACGCGCTTGGCCACGACGTAATGCTTCTGCCAGTAAGGTTTCTCCAGGCTGTCGATGCTCACCCGTTTGCCGGTGCGCGGCGCGTGGATGAAGCGGTCGTTACCCAGGTAGATGGCCACATGATTGACCCGGCGGCTCTTGATGTTGAAGAAAATCAGGTCGCCCGGCTTGAGGTCACTCTTGGCCACCTTCACACCCTGGCCCTGGGCCATGGCATTGGAGGTGCGCGGCAGGTCGACGTCAGCCACGTCGTTGAAGGCGTACTTGACCAGGCCGCTGCAGTCGAAACCCTTCTTCGGGCTGCTGCCGCCCCAGCGGTACGGCGTGCCGAGCACGTTCACGGCGCGGCTGAGCACTTCGCTGCTCTGCTTGGGCGACATGGCCACGGCCTGCAGTGCCTGGCGCTGGGTGGCGTTGCTCGGGCGGGCGGCGCTGAGGGTGGCCTTGCGGTACTGCACAGGGGCGCGTTTCACCGAGCTGTCGGCATTGCTCGTGTAACCGGTGAAACCGCTTGGAAGACGTTGCTCACGATTGGTGGCGTGGGCGGCCAGGGGTAATAAAAGGCAGAGGGTCAGCCATGTCTTGATGAAAGGCGGCATAGTTGATGCTCTTATAGGGTGTTGGCGCGCAACTTTATAACAGCTTTTTGATCAAATTCTGATCCGTTGGTCGATTGGCCACGTACCATATGTCGGGTCAACACGGAAAAGTCACATTTTCCGTTAGAAAATTTTCGGCTAACCCACGAGGGCTTCGAATGAATGGTTATCAACAGAGTGCGCCCGCGCACGACACCCACAGCAAGGTCCTCGGCTACCTGTTGTGGATTTTCGGCTTCACCGGCGCGCACCGTTTCTACTACGGCAAGCCGATTACCGGGACCATCTGGTTCTTCACCCTGGGGCTTCTGGGAATTGGCTGGCTGATCGACCTGTTCCTGATCCCGTCGATGGACCGCGAGGCGGATCTGCGGTTCGAGTCCGGCGGCGTGGACTACAACCTGGCGTGGATCTTCCTGACCTTCCTCGGGGTGTTCGGTGTGCACCGTCTGTATCAGGGCAAGTGGATCAGTGCACTGATCTACCTGTTTACCGGCGGCCTGTTCCTGCTGGGTGTGCTGTACGACTTCTGGACACTCAACAGCCAGGTTTCCCAGGTCAACGCCGAGCGTCGCCGGGTATGAAAAAAGGCCTTGTCGCGCAGCGCGGCAAGGCCTTATTCGTTACTGGCGGCGTTGCTGCAACAGCAGGTTGCTGAAGCCTGCCCCGGCCAGTTGCTTCTGCGCCACGGTGAGCTGTTCGCGGTTGCTGAACGGCCCGACCATCACGCGGTACCAGGTTTCTTCTTTCACCGTCCCCGATTCCACTTTCACCGCCTGGCCCAGCAGGATGATCTGCGCGCGAACCTTGTCGGCATCCGCCTGCTTGCGGAACGAGCCGGCCTGCAGGAAGAACTGGGTGGTCGGTGCCGGCTTGATCACCGGTGGTGCCGGCGGTGGCGTTTGCCCCAGCAGTGCGGCCTGGGCACGGGCGGTGTCGATCTTGGCCGCTTCCGCCGGGGTGACCGGCGTGGTTGGCACGGCCGGCACCGGCGGAGTCTTCTCGGGCACCGCTTCCGGCGGCACGATCACTTCCGACTCTGGCAGCAGGGTGTAGAAGTCGTACTTCGGTTTCACCGGTTGCTGCGGCGTAGGTGTGGTGGCCTTGCTCGCCTCGGCGACCTTCTCCGGCTTCTGCTGTTCGGGTTTGGTGCGCTTGATGTCGCCGCCACCCGGTTCGAGTTTCATCAGGAAGACGATGAAGGCGCCGACGGTCAGGCCGACCGCCAGCCACACCCAGCCCGGGATCGGCTGCTTGGCGGCGGGCTGGTGGCGGCTGGCGCCGCGCTTGGGCGCGGGCTTTTTCTTTGCTGCAGCCAAGTTACATACGCTCCAGGGTTTCCAGGCCGAGCAGCTCCAGGCCCTGTTTGAGGGTACGGCCGGTCAGGGCTGCCAGGCGCAGACGGCTCTGCTGCTGCTCCGGGGTCTCGGCGCTGAGGATCGGGCAGTTCTCGTAGAAGCTGGAGAACAGGCCGGCGAGGTCGTACAGGTAGCTGCACAGGACGTGCGGGGTGCCTTTGTCGGCGACATTGTTGAGAATTTCGCCGAACTGCGCCAGGCGCGCGGCCAGGTCCTGCTCGTGGGCAGCCTGCAGCACGATCTTGCCGTCCACCTCGTCGAAGCCCTTGCCGAGCTTGCGGAACACGCCGGCCACACGGGTGTAGGCGTAGAGCAGGTAGGGCGCGGTGTTGCCTTCGAAGTTGAGCATCAGCTCGAAGTTGAAGCTGTAGTCGCTGGTGCGGTGCTTGGACAGGTCGGCGTATTTCACCGCACCGATGCCCACCACTTCACCGATCTTGCGCAGCTCGTCCTCGGCCAGGCCCGGGTTCTTTTCCTTGACCAGCGCATAGGCGCGCTCCTTGGCCTCGTTGAGCAGGTCGATCAGCTTGACGGTGCCGCCATCGCGGGTCTTGAACGGGCGGCCGTCGGCGCCGTTCATGGTGCCGAAGCCCATGTGCTCCATCTGCATCGGGTGGCCGACGAAGCCGGCGCGGCGGGCCACTTCGAACACCTGGTTGAAGTGCAGGGCCTGGCGCTGGTCGACGAAGTACAGGGCGCGATCAGCCTGAAGCTTGTTGCTGCGGTAGCGCACGGCGGCCAGGTCGGTGGTGGCGTACAGGTAGCCGCCGTCGGCCTTCTGCACGATCACTGGCAGCGGGTCGCCCTCGGCGTTCTTGAATTCGTCGAGGAACACGCACTGGGCGCCCTGGTTCTCCACCAGCAGGCCCTTGGCCTTGAGGTCGGCAACCACATTCGCCAGGTCGTCGTTGTAGGCGCTCTCGCCCATCACGTCGGCCATGGTCAGCTTGACGTTGAGCAGTTCGTAGGTCTTCTGGCAGTGGGACAGCGAGATGTCCTTGAAGCGCGTCCACAGCGCCAGGCACTCGGGGTCGCCGGCCTGCAGCTTGACCACCAGGCCACGGGCGCGGGTGGCGAACTCTTCGGACTCGTCGAAGCGCTTCTTCGCCGCGCGGTAGAAGTTCTCCAGGTCCGACAGCTCGTCGCTGGTGATCGGGTTTTCCTGCAGGTAGGCCATCAGCATGCCGAACTGGGTGCCCCAGTCGCCGACGTGGTTCTGGCGGATGACGTTATCGCCGAGGAACTCCAGCACGCGGGCGACGCTGTCGCCGATGATGGTCGAGCGCAGGTGGCCGACGTGCATCTCCTTGGCCAGGTTCGGCGCCGACATGTCGATCACGACTTTCTCGAGCGGGCCGGCCTTGCGCACGCCCAGGCGGTCGTCGGCCAGGGCGGCGTCGAGGCGGCTGGCCAGGGCGTCGGTGTTCTGGAAGAAGTTCAGGAAGCCGGGGCCGGCAATCTCGGCCTTGCTGATGTCGGCGCTGGCCGGCAGGGCTGCAATGATTTTCTCAGCCAGGTCGCGCGGCTTCATGCCGGCCGGCTTGGCCAGCATCATGGCGATGTTGCTGGCGAAGTCGCCGTGGGTCTTGTCCCGGGCGTTTTCCACCTGGATCGCCGGCGTCAGCCCTTCAGGCAGCACACCGTCGGTGACGAGTTGGGTGAGGGCTTGCTGGATCAGCTGGCGAATGGTGTCTTTCATGGGGATCTCTTTTCGACCGCAAGCGCGGTGGGGCGCTTCGATGCGCAGGTGGAAAAACTGGGCATTATCCGTTGCCGGGGGCGGGTTGCCAACCTTTCAGCGGCGAGCTGCAAGTTTCAAGCGGCAAGCTGCAAGTAGAGGCCCCAGCGCAAGGCAGCTGTTTCTTGCAGCTTGAGGCTTGCAGCTTGTCGCTCAATAAAGGTCGACCGGGTCGACATCCAGCGACCAGCGCACTTGCCGCCCGGACGGCATCTGCTCCAACACTAGCAACCAGGCGCTGATCAGTCGATGCAACTGAGCCCGGGCATTGGCCTGGAGCAACAGTTGCGCACGGAATCGCCCCGCCCGTCGCTCCATGGGCGCCGGCACCGGGCCCAGCAGCTCGATGCCATGCAGGCCCTGTTCGGCCAGCACGCGCTCGGCGGCGGCGCAGGCTTCGTCGAGGAAACCTTCGGCCTGGCCGGGCTTGTGCGCATCGGCGCGCAGCAGGGCCAGGTGGGCGAACGGCGGCAGGCCGGCGGCGCGGCGTTCGCTCAGGGCCTGTTCGGCAAAGGCGAAGTAGCCCTGTTCGGTCAGTTGCACCAGCAACGGATGGTCGGCCAGGTGGGTCTGCACGATGACCTTGCCCGGTTCTTCGGCGCGCCCGGCGCGGCCCGCCACCTGTACGATCAGCTGGGCCATGCGCTCGCTGGCGCGGAAATCGCCGGAGAACAGCCCGCCGTCGGCATCGAGGATCGCCACCAGGGTCACCCGCGGGAAGTGGTGCCCCTTGGCCAGCATCTGGGTGCCGACCAGGATGCTCGGCTGGCCGCGCTGGATGGTGGTGAACAGGTTATGCATGGCGTCCTTGCGCGAGGTGCTGTCGCGGTCCACGCGCAGGATCGGGTAGTCGGGGAACAGCACCTTCAGGCGTTCTTCGGCACGTTCGGTGCCGGCACCTACGGGGCGCAGGTCGACGTGGGCGCATTGCGGGCACTGCAGCGGCAGGCGCTCGTCGTAACCGCAGTGGTGGCAGCGCAGCACGGCCGAGCGCTGGTGCACGGTCATGCGCGCGTCGCACCGTGGGCATTCCGAAAGCCAGCCGCAGTCGTGGCACAGCAGGGTTGGGGCGAAGCCGCGGCGGTTGAGGAACACCAGCACCTGTTGGCCGGCTTCCAGGGTCTGGCGGATCGCTTGCTGCAGTGGGCCGCTGATGCCGCTGTCCAGTGGCAGGCTGCGCACGTCCAGGCGCAGGAAGCGCGGTGCGCGGGCACCGCCGGCGCGCTGGTTCATGCGCAGCAGGCCGTAGCGGCCACTGTGGGCGTTGTGCAGGCTCTCCAGCGACGGGGTGGCCGAGCCCAGCAGGATCGGGATGTTCTCCTGATGCGCGCGCACCACAGCCAGGTCGCGGGCGTGGTAGCGCAGGCCTTCCTGCTGTTTATAGGAGCCGTCGTGCTCCTCGTCGATGATGATCAGCCCCGGGTTCTTCATCGGCGTGAACAGCGCCGAACGGGTGCCGATGATGATGTCCGCCTCGCCGTCGCGCGCCGCCAGCCAGGCGTCCAGGCGCTCGCGGTCGCCCACGGCCGAGTGCAGCAGGGCGATGCGTGCATTGAAGCGTTGCTCGAAGCGCTGCAAGGTCTGCGGGCCGAGGTTGATCTCGGGGATCAGGATCAACGCCTGTTTGCCGGCCTCCAGGGTTTCGCGGATCAGTTGCAGGTAGACCTCGGTCTTGCCGCTGCCGGTGACGCCCGCCAGCAGGAACGCGTGGAAGGCGCCGAAGCCTGAGCGCACGGCCTCGAAGGCGGCGCGCTGTTCTTCGTTGAGCGGCAGCTCCGGCTGGGCCAGCCAGTGCTCGTGACGGGCGGCTGGCAGGTGGCGGCGGGTCTCCACCTCGACCAGGTCCTTGGCCAGCAGCAGGTCGAGGCTGTCCTTGTTCAGGCCGAGCTTGCTCAGCAGGCTGTGGGCCACGCCGTGCGGGTGCTGCGAAAGCGTCTTCAGGGCTTCGCGCTGGCGCGGCGCGCGGGCAATGCGCGGGTCTTCCAGGCGCGCCCCGGCGGCGACATGCCAGAAGCGCTCCTGCCGCACTTCGGCCGGCTCGCCCTGGCGCAACAGGGTGGGCAGCGCCCAGTTCAGGGTGTCGCCCAGGCTGTGCTGGTAGTACTGCGCCGTCCACAGGCACAGCTTGAACAGCGCCGGAGGCAGTGGCGAGACCGGGTCGAGCAAGGCACTGGCGGGCTTGAGCTTGTCCGCCGACACTTCACTTTGGTCGGCCACCTCCACCAGCACGCCGATCATTTCCCGGCGGCCGAACGGCACGCGAAAGCGCATGCCGGGGGTCAGGGCCTGGCGCGCCATGCTTGCGGTGGCCCGGTAGTCGAACAGGCGACGCAGGGGCGAGGGCAGGGCAAGGCGCAGGATAACGTCGGACACGCGGAAGGTCTCTGGAGGGCGTTTCACAAATCAGGCGAGCCTAGCAGACGACGGTCGGTGCAAGCGACAACTTGCGCTGGCGTCGCGCTCTGGTATTATTCGCCGCCTAATTACGTGCGGTATTCAACAATAGGTGTTGGGTGGCGGCACGCAGCTCGAGGAAGTGACCATGAAAGCAGATATTCATCCGAACTACGAAGTAGTTGCAGTCACCTGCAGCTGCGGCAACAAATTCGAAACTCGTTCGACCCTGGCCAAGCCGCTGGCGATCGACGTGTGCTCCCAGTGCCACCCGTTCTACACTGGCAAGCAGAAAGTCCTGGACACCGGTGGTCGCGTACAGAAGTTCGCCGATCGCTTCGGCATGTTCGGTGCCAAGAAGTAAGATGCGCATGGCGAAGCCTTCGGGGTTCGCACTGTTGCAGAAGAAGGCGTCCCTTGTGGGCGCCTTTTTTGTGGGCGCGATTTGGCATTTCCCGGCCCTGGCCTTCTGCCCGTTGCCTGACCGGCCGCAGCAGGTTGCGGTGCGCTACGTGGTCGATGGCGATACCGTTCGCCTGGTTGATGGCCGCAGTGTTCGCCTGATTGGCATCAATGCTCCGGAAGTCGCAGGTAAAGGGCGGCCCAGCGAGCCCTATGCCGAAGCGGCCAAGCGCCGCCTGCAGGCGTTGATCAAGGCCAGCGATGGCCGGGTCGGGCTGGTGCCTGGGGTTGAAAGCAAAGACAAGTACGGGCGCACCCTGGCGCATATCTACAGCCGTAATGGCCACAATCTGGAAGCACAACTGCTCAGCGAAGGCTTGGCCTACCGCATCGCATTTGCGCCCAACACACGCCTTACCGGGTGTCAGCAGCAAGCTGAACAGGTCGCGCGCAAGGCGCGACTAGGGCTCTGGCGGCAATCGCCGGTGCTGCGTGCGCGGGATGTACGGCAATCTGGTTTTGCACTGATCAGCGGCAAAATCAATGGCATCGAGCGCAATCGCGGCGGTGTCTGGCTGGAGTTGGACAATAACCTGGTGGTGCGGATTCCCGCTCGTCTGCAGCGCAACTTCCCCGCCAGCTTCTTCGCTAACCTCAAAGGACGCCAGGTCGAGGTGCGGGGCTGGGTGCTGGACCGTTCCCGCAAGGGAGCGCTCAAGCCCGGGCAGCGACGCTGGGTGGTGCCATTGACCGATCCGAGTATGTTGCAGCCTGCTTCTGGCTAAATAGTTGTAGACAGTTTGCTATTGGATTGTACACACTAGGCTTTCGCAAGCCCCGTGGGTTATAGCGTAAAGTCGTAGGCCAAAGGCCTTGACACTAGTGACCGGGCAGTCTTGTCGCCCCCCGGCACTTTGCGTATCCTCGGCGGTCCGTCAGAACAGTAAATAGCGGAATGCCCATCATGTCAGACCTGAAAACCGCCGCTCTCGAATACCACGCCCAGCCCCGTCCGGGGAAACTGAGCGTCGAGCTCTCCAAGCCTACCGCCACTGCCCGTGACCTCGCCCTGGCCTACAGCCCAGGCGTCGCCGAACCGGTGCGCGAGATTGGTCGTGATCCAGAGCTGGCCTACAAATACACCGGCAAGGGCAACCTGGTTGCGGTGATTTCCGACGGTACCGCGATCCTCGGTCTGGGTGACCTGGGCCCGCTGGCCTCGAAGCCGGTCATGGAAGGCAAGGGTGTTCTGTTCAAGCGTTTCGCCGGTATCGACGTGTTCGACATCGAAGTCGAATCGGAAAGCCCACAGGCCTTCATCGACACCGTACGCCGCATCTCCATCACCTTCGGTGGCATCAACCTCGAAGACATCAAGGCACCTGAGTGCTTCGAGATCGAACGCACCCTGATCGAACAGTGCGACATCCCGGTGTTCCACGATGACCAGCACGGCACCGCGATCGTTACCGCGGCCGGCATGATCAACGCCCTGGAAATCGCCGGCAAGAAGCTCGAAGACGCCAAGATCGTCTGCCTGGGCGCCGGCGCTGCCGCCATCTCCTGCATGAAACTGCTGGTGAGCATGGGCGCCAAGGTCGAGAACATCTTCATGATCGACCGCAGCGGTGTGATCCACGCCGGCCGTGACGATCTGAACCAGTACAAGGCGCAGTTCGCCCACGCCACCGACAAGCGCACCCTGGCTGACGCGCTGGACGGTGCCGACGTGTTCGTTGGCCTGTCCGGCCCGAACCTGCTGAGCGCAGAAGGCCTGAAGTCGATGGCTGCCAACCCGATCGTGTTCGCCTGCTCGAACCCCGATCCAGAGATCTCCCCGGAGCTGGCTCACGCCACCCGCAGCGACGTGATCATGGCCACCGGTCGTTCCGACTACCCGAACCAGGTCAACAACGTACTGGGCTTCCCGTTCATCTTCCGCGGTGCCCTGGACGTTCGCGCCAAGCGCATCAACGAAGAAATGAAGATCGCTGCCGCCGTCGCCCTGAAGGACCTGGCCAAGCTGCCGGTGCCGAAGGAAGTCTGCGACGCCTACGGCGTTCAGGCACTGGAGTTCGGTCGTGAGTACATCATCCCGAAACCACTGGATGCACGCCTGATCACCGTCGTTTCCGATGCCGTGGCCAAGGCCGCCATCGAGTCCGGCGTGGCGACCCTGCCGTATCCGAAGCACTACCCGCTGAAAAGTGTGGATGACGTGTTCAACGGCTGATACAGCCGTAGCGTCATGAAAAAGCCCCGGCTCGTGAGAGTCGGGGCTTTTTTGTTTGACGTTGTCCGGCTGGCACGGCCCCGTGTAGGAGCGGCCCTGGGCCTAATGCCAGTCAGTTAGTGCTTCATCGCCACTAATGGGGCTGCCTTGCAGCCCTTCGCGGGTAAACCCGCTCCCACAGGTACAGCGCTAGCTTGAGATTTTGCGCAATCATGTGGGAGCGGGTTTACCCGCGAAGGGTCGCGGAGCGACCCCAATTGGCTTAACTGACTGGCATCACCCCAGGGCCTGTGTTGTGCATCAGTAGGTACTGCTGGGGCCGCTTGGCGGCCCTTTCCGGCCGGTCCGGCGCCCCGGCAAGGCCGCTCCTACACTGGCGCTGTCTGTTAGAACAGATCCATCGGCGCCGCTTCATCCGCTGGCAGCGGGCTGCCAGGCGCTGCACCGTTGCCCAGCTCATCCACCGATGGCGGCGAGTCCTCTGCCTTGAACAGCTCGAAGTAGGCGTTCGGCGTGCTCGGGGTGGCGGCGCGGCCGCTGATCGGGTCGACCCTCAGGCTGAGAATGCCTTCCGGCTCGGCCGGGGTGTGTTCGGGCTTGCCCTTGAGGGCCGGGCCCATGAAGCCCATCCAGATCGGCAAGGCCACGGTGCCGCCGTACTCACGGCGGCCCAGGGTTTCCGGTTGGTCGAAGCCTACCCACACGGTGGTGACGTAGTCGCCGTTGTAACCCGAGAACCAGGCGTCCTTGGATTCGTTGGTGGTGCCGGTCTTGCCCGCCAGATCATTGCGGCCCAGGGCCAGGGCGCGGCGGCCGGTACCCCGCTTGATCACGTCCTGCAGCATGCTGGTGAGGATGTAGGTGGTGCGGCCATCGATGATGCGCTCGGCGACTGCCGGGGTTTGCGGTGCCGGCGCTACCTGGCCAAAGGCGGAAGGGGCCTCGCCCGGCATGGCGGTCACGCTGATCGGCTGTTCGGGTGCGGCGAGGCCAGCCTGGTCTTCGTTGCCTTGCGGCACGCGCGGCGGGTTGGCGGTGAACAGCGTTTCGCCGCTGCGGCTGTCGATGCGCTCGATCAGGTACGGGCTGATCTTGTAGCCGCCGTTGGCGAAGGTGCTCCAGCCGGTGGCGATCTCCATCGGGGTCAGGGTGGCGGTGCCCAGCGCCAGCGACAGGTTGCGCGGCAGGTCCTGCTTGTTGAAGCCGAACTTGGCGATGTAGTCGATGGTGCGGTCCACGCCCATGGCCTGCAGCAGGCGGATCGATACCAGGTTGCGCGACTTGTACAGTGCCTCGCGCATGCGGATCGGGCCGAGGAAGGTGTTGGTGTCGTTCTTCGGTCGCCAGACCTTGTCCAGGTATTCGTCGACGAACACGATAGGCGCGTCGTTGACCAGGCTGGCGGCGGTGTAGCCACTGTCCAGCGCGGCGCTGTAAACGAACGGCTTGAAGCTCGAGCCCGGCTGGCGCTTGGCCTGCATGGCGCGGTTGTAGTTGCTCTGCTCGAAGGAGAAGCCGCCGACCAGGGCACGGATCGCGCCGTTATAGGGGTCGAGGGTCACCAGTGCGCTCTGGGCGCCAGGCACCTGGCTGAACTTGAGCTTGCCGTGTTCCAGGCGCTGCAGGCGCACCAGGTCGCCCACCTGCGCCACATCCGCCGGCGATTGCGGCGTGCGGCCCTGGGCGTTGCTGTTGAGGTACGGGCGGGCCCACTTCATGGTGTCCCAGGCAACGTCCTCTTCCAGGCCGCTGCGGGTCATCACCTTCAGGCCGCTCTTCTCGACCTGGGTGACGATGGCCGGCTCCAGGCCACCAAGCGTGCGCTGTTTGCCGAGCTCCTGCAGCCAGGCGGCGCGGGTCTTGCCCGGGAAACGCGCTTCGGGGCCGCGATAGCCGTGGCGTTCGTCGTACTCGGAGAGGCCGTTGAGCACAGCGCTGTTGGCCATCTGCTGCATGTCGCTGGGAACGGTGGTGTAGACGCGGAAGCCTTCCGTGTAGGCATCGCTGCCGTAGCGGCCAACCATTTCGGCGCGGGCCATTTCGGCGACGTACGGGGCATTCACCTCCGGCGTCGGCACGTGGTAGCTGGCGTTCAACGGCTCGGCCAGGGCGGCCTGGTAGCTGGCGTCGTCGATCTTGCCAAGCTTGTACATGCGCCCGAGGATCCAGTCGCGGCGTTCCTTGGCGCGCACCGGGTTGGCCAGCGGGTTGAAGCGTGACGGTGCCTTGGGCAGGCCGGCGATCATGGCCATCTGCGCCAGGCTGACGTCGCGGATCGACTTGCCGTAGTACACCTGCGCGGCGGCATCGATGCCGTAGGCGCGGTTACCCAGGTAGATCTTGTTGACGTACAGCTCGAGGATTTCGTCCTTGGTCAACTCGCGTTCGATCTGCAGGGCCAGCAGGATTTCGTTGGTCTTGCGCGAGAAGCTGCGTTCGCTGCTGAGGAAGAAGTTCTTCGCCACCTGCATGGTGATGGTGCTGCCACCACTCTGGATGTGCCCGGATTTGACCAACTGCGTGGCCGCGCGCATCAGGCTGCTGGGGTCGACGCCGTAGTGGTTGAGGAAATTATCGTCCTCGGCCGACAGCAATGCCTGAATGAACTGTGGGGGAATTTCCTGGAACTTGATTGGCGAGCGGCGCATCTCGCCGAACTCGGCAATCAGCTTTTCATCGCTGCTGTACACCCTCAGGGGGATTTGCAACTGGACGCTTCGCAGCGAATCGACCGACGGCAGGCTGGGGCTAAGATACAGAAACGCACCGCTCACACCGAGCACGAGCGCGCAGATGACTGCGACGAAAGACCACCAGAAGAACTTCAGCAGGCGTATCAAGGCTTTTGGGTGTCCAGGTTGAGGAGTGGAGGGCGCGGGGCCGGCGGACAGGAAAAACGCTGGGCATTATAAGCATTTTTCGCCCCTTCGGGTGACCGGCCGGGGTACTGCGATGACCGCCTGCGCTGCAATGGCGCAGGCTTTGATGACAGGGAAGGAACAGCCATGCTTGGACGCTTTGGCAAGGGCGCAGGTTCACTGCTGGGGGTGGAGATCGCCACCGATTCCATACGAATGCTGCAAGTACGCCGTCATCGGGGCCGTTGCCAGGTGGTGGGCTGGGTGCGGGAGACCATCGTCCCTCCGTTGCGTGGCCCTCACCTGCTCGATGAAAGCGAGCGTTTGCTGAATGCCTTGCGCCAGGCCCATGGCCGCTGTGCCACACGCCAGCGCCAGGTTGCGCTGGCGTTGCCGGCCTCGCAGGTGATCTGCAAGGTCCTTCGCTTGCCGGTTGGCGTATCTGACCCCGATGCCGAGGCGCAATTGCTTGACCAGGCCGATCAGCTTTTCCCCTTCCCGCTGGATGACCTGGCTCTGGACTTTCAGGTGCTGGGGCTGTCCGCCGAGCACCCAGGGCACGCGGATGTGCTGGTCGCCGCTTGCAGGCAAAGCCAGATCGACCCCCTTGAACAACTGTTCGGCCAGGCCGGGCTGCAGGTGCAGGCCATGGAAGTCGACAGCATCGCCCTGCGCCGGGCCATGCCATCGTTGCCGGTGCGCACGACCGCCTTGTTGCAACTGGAGAGGAACGAAGCGGTGCTGCATCGGCTGCAGGACGCAGTTCTCCCACACCGCCAGCAGGTCGTGCTGGCATCACCTGACGGGTGGCTCGAACCTGTCGAGCGCCTTTGCACGCAAGGCGGTGTCGGTGAGGTGGTGTTGGTAGGCGGGGCAGCCGATGACCAGCGGGCTTCAGCACTGGCTGAGCGCCTGAAGGTGGCATGCAGAATGGCCGTCGGCTCGGACTTTTCGGGCTTGGCCATGGGGCGTGAGGCCAAGGCGCTCGACGCTTCGATGGCCCTGGCGTGTGGGCTGGCGCTCGGTGGGTTGCATTGATGTTGCGCTTGAACCTGATGCCGTGGCGTGAGCGGCGCAGGGCACGGGATGCGCATTGCTTTCGGGTGTTGGTGATCGCCGGCCTGGTGCTGGCTTTGCTGGGTGTGATGCTGCTCGATCAGTTGGCGCGGTCACGCCTGGCACGGCAGATCGAGGCCGTCACGGTGCAACAGGCCGAAGTGCAGCGTATTGATGCCATCGTGGCGCAGGTCGAGCAGTTGCGTGAGGCGCGCGCCGCCCTGTCGGCGGAGCAGATGGAGTTGGTCGGGTTGCGGGCTCGCCAGGCGTCACTGCCCGGCTTCTTTCTCGATTTGGAGCGTGCCCTGCCAGAGGGCGCCAGGCTTACTGAGCTCAAAGCGCTGGACGGGCAGTTGCGGTTGACCGGGCAGGCTGCCTCGCCTGCAGTCGTCGCCCGGTTCATGCGTGATCTGCAAGCAGCGCAGGGGCTACAGGACCTGCAACTGGTTCATCTGCGCAATCTCGAAACGGGCGATGAGTTTGTTTTGACGGGGCGCCTGGCGGTGCACGGCTCATGAGACGCGCTGCTCTCGCTGACTGGCAGGCGAAGCTGCAGCGCTCGGCAGCGCTCAGGGCTGTGCTGGTTTTTGCACTGGCGGCGACAGTGGTGGCCGTGGGTTATCAGGTGCGCCTGCGCGAGCTGTATGAACATCATCAGGCGTACACCCTGCTTGGGCAGGAGCTCCAGGCGACGATTGGGGCGAGGGAAGGGCAGGCTGGCGAGCTTGATCCGGAGCGCCAGGCGCTCCACGACGACCAGCAGCGCTTGTTCCGGGAGCGCTGGCGGCTGGCGGCAGGAGAGGGGGTGAGCGAGTTGCTCGACCAGTTGGCGGTTTCAGGGCACCAGTACGGCTTGCTGGTCGAGCGCCTCGATGTGCTGGAAGGGCGTCAGCAAACCGGGTATCGCGTGATGCCCTTGGACATCAGCGTGGTGGGCCGTTACCCGGCGTTGCGAGCGTGGCTGGAGCAGTGGCTGCAGCAGGTGCGCTTGTTGAATGTGGCTCGGCTGGAGCTGCTCGCGGTGGATGAGCGTTCCGGGTTGGTCAGGGCGAAGCTGCAAGCGCATGCGTACGCCGCCGCGCAGAGCCTGGTGGTGCCGATTTCGCTGGCAGATGAGCCCGCCCGGCAGGCGGTATCCACCCGCCCCTTCGATCCGTTCCTGGTGTGGTCATCCCGGGGGGTGCTCCGAGGGATCGGCCGCGTGCCGCTGGAGCAACTCGAGATGGTCGGCAGCCTTTCACGGGCGGGGCAGCGCCAGGCGCTGTTGCGTTCGGCAGGTCATCTGTACCGGGTGGCAGTGGGGGATCGGCTGGGGCGTGATGATGGGGTCGTGGTGCGGATCGATGCGCATCAGGTCGAGGTGCACGAACGGTTGTACATTGCCGGTGGCTGGCAGGAGCGCTCCCGGTTTCTGGCACTCGGGAAGGGTGCCCATGGAGAGGTCAGGGATGAAGATGAAAAGGTGGTCGAGCGGGGTTCTGATGCTCCTGCTGGGCTTGAGGGCGACGCTGGCGACGGCGTTTGAGAAAGAGCCCATATCGCTGAACTTCCAGGACGTGGAAGTGCGCGCGGTGCTGCAGGTCATGGCTGACTACGTGGGGATCAACCTGGTGGCCAGCGATACGGTCCAGGGCCGCATCAGCCTGCGCCTTGACGATGTGCCGTGGCAGCAGGCGCTGGATCTGGTGCTGCGCAGCAAAGGGCTGGGGCGGCGCCAGGAGGGTAATGTGCTGCTGGTCGCGCCGGTTGCCGAACTTGCCGAGCAGTCGCGCGATGCCCACCTGGAGCAGGCGCTGGAGGCGCAACTGGAACCCTTGCAGCGCGAGCTGATTCCGGTCCATCACGCCCGGGCTGCGGAACTGGCCGAGTTGCTGCTGGCCAGCCTTGCCGATGACGGCATCCTGGCCGGGCGCGGCAGCCTCAGCGTGGATGCACGGACCAATACCCTGGTGGTGGCCCAGCCGCCAGAGCGGATCGCCGAGCTGCGCAAGCTGGTGGCGCAGCTCGATGTACCCGTACGCCAGGTGATGATCGAGGCGCGCATCGTCGAGGCCGGCGTCGATTACGAAAAGGTACTGGGCGTGCGTTGGGGAGGCCCTTTGTATGGGCAGAACAGCCGGTTGGGCAGCGAGCTGTTCGTCGACCTGGGGGTGGAGCGGGGCTCGTCGGGGCTGGGTGTGGGCCTGCTGCGCAGCGACATACTGCTGGACCTGGAGCTCAGTGCCATGGAAAAGAGCGGCAACGGCGAGATCATCTCGCAGCCCAAGGTGGTCACTGCCGACAAAGAGACCGCGCGCATCATCAAGGGTACCGAGGTGCCTTACCAGGAGACGACCAAGAGTGGTGCCACCTCCATCTCGTTCCGCGAGGCCTCGCTGTCGCTGGAAGTAACGCCGCAGATCACCCCGGATGGCCAGGTGGTGATGGAGGTGCGGGTGACCAAGGATGAGCCGGATTTCGTCAACGCCCTGAACAATGTGCCGCCGATCCGCAAGAACGAGGTCAATGCCAAGGTGCGGGTGGCCGATGGCCAGACCATTGTGATTGGCGGCGTCTACTCGACGTCGCAGAACAATGTGGTCGACAAGGTGCCATTTTTGGGCGATCTGCCGTATGTTGGGCGGCTGTTTCGACGCGATGCATTACAAGAGAAAAAATCCGAGCTGCTGGTCTTCCTGACTCCGCGTATCATGAGTGACCAGGCGATTGCTGTGAGTCGTTGATTCTGTGCGAAATTTGATACTTGTAGGGCCCATGGGCGCTGGAAAGAGCACCATCGGGCGCCTGTTGGCCAAAGAGCTGCGCCTGCTGTTCAAGGATTCCGACAAGGAAATCGAACTGCGAACCGGCGCCAATATCCCGTGGATCTTCGACAAAGAAGGCGAGCCGGGCTTTCGTGATCGTGAGCAGGCGATGATCGCCGAGCTCTGCGAGCTCGATGGCGTGGTTCTGGCCACCGGTGGTGGCGCGGTGATGCGCGATGCCAACCGCGCCGCGCTGCACGCCGGAGGCCGGGTGATCTACCTGCATGCCTCGGTGGAGCAGCAGGTCGGACGTACCGCCCGTGACCGCAACCGGCCGCTGTTGCGCACTGCCAACCCGGAAGCCACGCTGCGCGCCCTGCTGGAGGCGCGCGACCCGCTCTATCGCGAGATCGCCGACATCGTGGTGGAAACCGACGAACGGCCACCGCGCATGGTGGTGCTCGATATTCTCGAGCGTTTGCATCAGTTGCCGCCCCGATAAGTCAGGACTATCCTCGGCCACCAACGCCGAGGCGGGGTTGAACGTCATCGCGCGGAGCCGCACAGCCGTCACCGCGCCCAAGCACATTGTGGGGATACATGCAGACACTTAAGGTCGACCTGGGCGAACGTAGCTACCCGATCTACATTGGCGAGGGCCTGCTGGACCAGCCCGAACTGCTGGCGCCGCACATTGCCGGGCGCCAGGTGGCCATCGTTTCCAACGAGACCGTCGCGCCCCTGTACCTCGAACGCCTGAGCAAGACCCTGGGTGCCTACAAGGTGCTGCCAGTGGTGTTGCCCGATGGCGAGGCCCACAAGAACTGGGAAACCCTGCAACTGATCTTCGATGCGCTGCTGACTGCCCGTCATGACCGTCGCACCACCGTGGTCGCCCTCGGTGGCGGCGTGATCGGCGACATGGCCGGCTTCGCCGCAGCCTGCTACCAGCGTGGTGTCGACTTCATTCAGGTGCCTACCACCCTGCTGTCGCAGGTGGATTCTTCGGTCGGCGGCAAGACCGGCATCAACCACCCGCTGGGCAAGAACATGGTGGGTGCGTTCTATCAGCCCAACGCGGTGCTGATCGACACTACCAGCCTCAAGACCTTGCCTGCGCGCGAACTGTCCGCCGGGCTTGCCGAAGTCATCAAGTACGGCCTGATCTGCGATGAACCATTCCTGGGTTGGCTCGAACAGAACATCAAGGCCCTGCGCGCCCTGGACTCCAAGGCCCTGACCGAAGCCATCGCCCGCTCCTGCGCCGCCAAGGCCGCCGTGGTCGGCGCCGATGAGCGCGAATCGGGCGTGCGCGCCACGCTCAACCTTGGCCACACCTTCGGCCATGCCATCGAGACCCACATGGGCTACGGCGTCTGGCTGCATGGCGAGGCCGTGGCGGCGGGTACGGTGATGGCCCTGGAGATGTCCATGCGCCTTGGCTGGATCGACCAGTCGGCGCGAGATCGCGGTATTCGCCTGCTGCAGGACGCAGGATTGCCGGTGGTGCCACCACAGGAAATGACCCCGGCGCATTTCATGGAGCACATGGCGGTCGACAAGAAAGTGCTCGACGGGCGCCTGCGCCTGGTGCTGCTGCGCCAGATGGGCGAGGCCGTCGTCACCGACGACTATCCGACAGAGATTCTTCAGGCCACGCTGGCGGCGGATTACCGCGCGATCGTGGCCCAGCTTTGAGGTTGTGACAACGCAATGACCAGTCTGCATGCCGATGAGGCGTTCCTCGATCATTACCAGTTGAGCCACGATCCGTTCGCACCCCGTGTGCCCGGTTTCAAGTTCTTCCCCGCCCAGCGCAAACCGGTGCTGGGCCAACTGCACCATCTGGCGCGTTACAGCCAGCTGATGCTGGTAGTCACAGGCCCCGTGGGCAGCGGCAAGACCCTGCTGCGTCAGGCGCTGGTGGCCAGCACCAACAAACAGTCGGTGCAAAGCGTGGTGGTGTCCGCCCGCGGTGCCTCCGACGCCGCCAGCGTGCTCGGCCAGGTGGCCCAGTCGCTCAACGTGGCGCAGCCTGAAGTGCAGGCGATCCTGTCGCAGGTGGTGCAACTGGCGCTGACCGGCCAGGAAGTCTATCTGCTGGTGGACGATGCGGAACAACTCGACGAGTCGGCACTCCAAGCCTTGCTGGAGTTGGCGGCAGGTGTTGCCGAAGGGCGTCCGCATGTATTCCTGTTCGGCGAACCGTCGCTGATTGCCGGGCTGGATGAGCTCAGTATCGATGAGGAGCGTTTCCACATCATCGAGCTGGCACCCTACAGCGAGGAAGAAACCCGCGAATACCTGGAGCAGCGCCTGGACGGTGCTGGGCGGGGTATCGACGTGTTCACCCGCGAGCAGATCGCCGACATCCACGAAAATGCCGATGGGTGGCCTGGGACCATCAACCAGGTTGCCCGCGATACCTTGATCGAAGCCATGATCGCCAGCCGTACCACGGTGAAGCGACCAACCATGGGGTTCAAAATGCCTAAGAAACACGTGCTTGCGCTGTCCGCTGTGGTCGTGGTCGCCGTTGGTGCGGCGGTCCTGATGCCGAAGAAGAGCGACAAGGCCCCGACCGAGGCGCCGAGTGCCCAGGCTCAGTTGCCGCTGGGACAAGGCGGCAATGGCGCGCCGGCCATCGAATTCGCCGGCTCCTCGCAGCCAATGCCGCTGCCGCTGGTCGGCCAGTCGCAGCCGGTCATGCGCGAGCCATTGGCCCAGGCCGCCGGCATGGGTGACGGCGAAGAAGCCGGGCCTGCCGGCAACACCGCGCTGCAGCCTGCCGCGCCTTCCGCAGCGGTGCCGCCGACTGTCACCACCATTGCCCCGCCGCAAGGCGCTACTGCCGGGCCGGCACCTGCACCTGCGCAACCGGTCCAGCCGGTTGCTCCTGCGCAGAAACCTGTCGCAACCCAGGCGCCAAAACCGGTTGCACCTGCCAAGCCCGTGCCGGCGCCAACCCAGGTCGCCAGCGCCAAGCCTGCAGCCAAGCCCGTCGAGAAACCGGCAGCCGGTGGCGCCGGTGGCAGCAGCTGGTATGCCGGCCAGAAAGCCGGCAACTATGTGGTGCAGATCTTCGGCACCAGCTCCGAGGCGTCGGCCCAGTCGTTCGTCAAAGAGCAGGGTGGCGACTATCGCTACTTCAAGAAAAACCTGCAGGGCAAACCCCTGTACGTGGTCACCTACGGCAACTTCGCCAGCCGTGACGCCGCCGCTGCGGCAATCAAGAACTTGCCAGCCAAGGTCCAGGCTGGTAAACCTTGGCCACGTACCGTCGGCAGCGTCCAACAAGAGCTGGCCACGGCCCGCTGACACCTTCCGGGCGGCATCACCCCCGCCGCCCAGTTGCTGAGCGACTTCTAGCTTTCGACTAGCCTGCTGCACTTCAAGTGCGGCAGGCTTTTCTGTCCCAGACTGCCGGCCACAAGCCCCGTGTTGCAGTCATGGCTGAAACGCTTCAGACTCGAGCCAAGCCGCTATCACGGCGCATGGCGCAAAAACATTCAAAATTGCGACATAAATTTTCAATGGTGAGACATGAAAATTTGTGAGCATCGCTGTCGCTGTGCAACAATGGTTTTCCATGACCACCGCAAAAAAGCTGGCGTTTGATCGGCGTGGATGGTAAGTGGTTGTTAAAAAAGAGATTTGCCTCCGGTTGAGAGGTGAACCTGGTGAGAAAGTGTCTATGAAAACAGGTCTGTACCATCCCGAAGAATTCAAGGACAACTGTGGTTTTGGCCTGATCGCCCATATGACGGGCGAACCCAGCCACCACCTTCTGCAAACCGCCATGCAGGCATTGACCTGCATGACCCACCGCGGTGGCATCAACGCCGACGGCAAGACCGGTGACGGTTGCGGTCTGCTCATGCAGAAGCCCGATCGATTCCTGCGCGCCAAGGCCCAGGAACACTTCGCCACCGAGCTGCCCAAGCAGTACGCCGTCGGCATGGTGTTCTTCAACCAGGACCCGGTCAAAGCCCAAGCCGCGCGCGCCAACATGGACCGCGAAATCGTCAATGCCGGCCTCACCCTGGTCGGCTGGCGCAAAGTGCCGATCGACACCAGCGTGCTCGGCCGCCTGGCCCTGGAGCGCCTGCCGCAAATCGAACAGGTGTTCATCGGCGGTGAAGGCCTGAGCGATCAGGAATTCGCCATCAAGCTGTTCAGTGCCCGTCGCCGTTCGTCCGTGGCCAACGCCCACGACGCCGACCACTACATCTGCAGCTTTTCGCACAAGACCATCATTTACAAAGGCCTGATGATGCCGCGCGATCTCGCGGCGTTCTATCCAGACCTGGGTGACGAGCGCCTGCAAACCGCGATCTGCGTGTTCCACCAGCGCTTCTCCACCAACACCCTGCCGAAGTGGCCGCTGGCGCAGCCCTTCCGCTTCCTCGCCCACAACGGCGAGATCAACACCATCACCGGCAACCGCAACTGGGCCATGGCCCGTCGCACCAAGTTCGCCAACGACCTGATCCCCGACCTCGAAGAGCTCGGCCCGCTGGTCAACCGCGTCGGTTCCGACTCTTCGAGCATGGACAACATGCTCGAGCTGATGGTCACCGGCGGCATCGACCTGTTCCGCGGCGTGCGCATGCTGGTACCGCCAGCCTGGCAGAACGTCGAGACCATGGACGCCGACCTGCGCGCCTTCTACGAATACAACTCCATGCACATGGAGCCGTGGGATGGCCCGGCCGGTATCGTCATGACCGAAGGCCGCCACGCGGTGTGCCTGCTCGACCGCAACGGCCTGCGCCCGGCGCGCTGGGTGACCACCACCAATGGCTACATCACCATCGCCTCGGAAATCGGCGTATGGGGCTACCAGCCTGAGGAAGTCCTGGCCAAGGGCCGTGTCGGCCCGGGCCAGATCCTGGCCGTCGACACCGAAACCGGCCAGATCCTCGACACCGACGCCATCGACAACCGCCTGAAGTCGCGCCACCCGTACAAGCGCTGGCTGCGTCAGCACGCCACGCGCATCCAGGCGACGCTGACCGACGACCAGGGCGCGGCCAGCTACGACGCTGACCAGCTCAAGCAATACATGAAGATGTTCCAGGTCACCTTCGAGGAGCGTGACCAGGTGCTGCGCCCGCTCGGCGAGCAGGGCCAGGAAGCGGTCGGCTCGATGGGCGACGACACGCCGATGGCCGTGCTGTCCCAGCGCGTGCGTTCGCCGTACGACTTCTTCCGCCAGCAGTTCGCCCAGGTGACCAACCCGCCGATCGACCCGCTGCGCGAAGCGATCGTCATGTCCCTGGAAATCTGCCTGGGTGCCGAGCGCAACATCTTCCAGGAGTCCCCCGAGCACGCCTCGCGGGTGATCCTCAGTTCGCCGGTCATCTCGCCCGCCAAGTGGCGCTCGCTGATGAACCTGGAGCGCGAAGGTTTCGACCGCCAGCTGATCGACCTCAACTATGCCGAGAGCGTCGGCCTGGAAGCGGCCATCCGCAACATCGCCGACCAGGCCGAGGAAGCGGTGCGCAGCGGCAAGACTCAGCTGGTGCTCAGCGACCGCTACATCGCCCCGGGCAAGTTGCCGGTGCACGCCTCGCTGGCCGTCGGTGCGGTGCACCACCGCCTGACCGAACAGGGCCTGCGTTGCGACAGCAACATCCTGGTCGAGACCGCCACCGCCCGCGACCCGCACCACTTCGCCGTGCTGCTGGGCTTCGGCGCCTCGGCCGTGTACCCGTACCTGGCCTACGAAGTGCTGGCCGACCTGATCCGCACCGGCGAAGTGCTGGGCGATCTGGACGAAGTGTTCAAGTACTACCGCAAAGGCATCTCCAAGGGCCTGCTGAAGATCCTGTCGAAGATGGGTATCTCGACCATCACCTCGTACCGTGGCGCCCAGCTGTTCGAAGCCATCGGCCTGTCCGAGGAAGTGGTCGGCCTGAGCTTCAAGGGTGTGTCGAGCCGCATCAAGGGTGCGCGTTTCGAAGACCTGGAGAGCGACCAGAAGCTGCTCGCCGCCGAAGCCTGGAGCGCGCGCAAGCCGATCCAGCAAGGTGGCCTGCTGAAGTTCGTCCACGGTGGCGAGTACCACGCCTACAACCCGGACGTGGTCAACACCCTGCAAGCCGCCGTGCAACAGGGCGACTATGCCAAGTTCAAGGAATACACCACGCTGGTCGACCAGCGCCCGGTGTCGATGATCCGCGACCTGCTGAAAGTGAAGGTGGCCGACCAGGCCCTGGCACTGGATGAAGTCGAGCCGCTGGAGGCCATCCTCAAGCGCTTCGACTCCGCCGGCATCTCCCTGGGCGCGCTGTCGCCAGAGGCTCACGAAGCCCTGGCCGAGGCCATGAACCGCCTGGGCGCGCGCTCCAACTCCGGTGAGGGCGGCGAAGACCCGGCCCGCTACGGCACCATCAAGAGCTCGAAGATCAAGCAGGTGGCCACCGGCCGCTTTGGCGTGACCCCGGAATACCTGGTCAACGCCGAAGTGCTGCAGATCAAGGTGGCCCAGGGCGCCAAGCCTGGCGAGGGCGGCCAGCTGCCCGGCGGCAAGGTCAACGGCCTGATCGCCAAGCTGCGCTATGCGGTCCCGGGCGTGACTTTGATCTCGCCGCCACCGCACCACGATATCTACTCGATCGAAGACTTGGCCCAGCTGATCTACGACCTCAAGCAGGTCAACCCGCAGGCCCTGGTCTCGGTCAAGCTGGTTGCCGAAGCCGGTGTGGGCACCATCGCCGCCGGCGTGGCCAAGGCCTATGCCGACCTGATCACCATCTCCGGCTACGACGGTGGCACCGGTGCTTCGCCGCTGACCTCGATCAAGTACGCCGGCGCCCCATGGGAGCTGGGCCTGGCCGAAACCCACCAGACCCTGCGCGGCAACGACCTGCGCGGCAAGGTGCGGGTACAGACCGACGGCGGCCTGAAAACCGGCCTGGACGTGATCAAGGCCGCGATCCTCGGCGCCGAGAGCTTCGGCTTCGGCACCGCGCCGATGATCGCCCTGGGCTGCAAGTACCTGCGCATCTGCCACCTGAACAACTGCGCCACCGGCGTGGCTACCCAGAACGACAAGCTGCGCAAGGACCACTACATCGGCACCGTCGACATGGTGATCAACTTCTTCACCTTCGTCGCCGAAGAGACCCGCGAGTGGCTGGCCAAGCTGGGCGTGCGCAGCCTGGGCGAGCTGATCGGCCGTACCGACCTGCTCGACGTGCTGCCGGGCGACACCGAGCGCCAGGGCCACCTCGACCTGACGCCGCTGCTGGGCAGCTCGCACATCCCGGCCGACAAGCCGCAGTTCTGCGAAGTCGACAAGAACCCGCCGTTCGACCAGGGCGAGCTGGCCGAGAAGATGGTGGCCATGGCCTTGCCGGCGATTCGCGACCTGGCCGGTGGCGAGTTCAGCCTCGACATCTGCAACTGCGACCGCTCCATCGGTGCGCGCATCTCCGGCGAAATCGCCAAGCTGCACGGCAACCAGGGCATGGCTGGCGCGCCGATCACCTTCCGCTTCAAGGGCACTGCGGGCCAGAGCTTCGGTGTGTGGAACGCCGGTGGCCTTAACCTGCACCTGGAAGGCGACGCCAACGATTACGTCGGCAAGGGCATGACCGGCGGCAAGGTGACCATCGTGCCACCGGCCGGCAGCCCGTTCGAAACCCAGCACAGCGCCATTGTCGGCAACACCTGCCTGTACGGCGCCACGGGCGGCAAGCTGTTCGCCGCCGGCACCGCGGGCGAGCGCTTCGCTGTGCGTAACTCCGGCGCCCACGCTGTGGTCGAGGGCACCGGCGATCACTGCTGTGAATACATGACCGGCGGCTTTGTCTGCGTCCTGGGCAAGACCGGTTACAACTTCGGCTCTGGCATGACCGGCGGCTTCGCCTACGTGCTCGACATGGACAACACCTTCGTCGACAAACTCAACCACGAGCTGGTGGAAATCCAGCGCATCAGTGGTGAGGCGATGGAGGCCTACCGCAGCCACCTGGCGCGGGTCCTGGGCGAGTACGTGGAAGAGA
This sequence comes from Pseudomonas sp. TWI923, assembly GCF_039673365.1. Lineage (NCBI taxonomy): Bacteria > Pseudomonadati > Pseudomonadota > Gammaproteobacteria > Pseudomonadales > Pseudomonadaceae > Pseudomonas > Pseudomonas sp. TWI923. The sequence continues at coordinate 52,580 of NZ_JBDJLM010000004.1, forward strand.
CCGGCAGCGAGTGGGGGCGTGAGCTCTCGGAGAACCTGGACGACTACGTGCGTCGCTTCTGGCTGGTCAAGCCGAAGGCGGCCACGCTCAAGCAACTGCTGTCCAGCACCCGCGCCAACCCGCAGTAAAAGCAGCTGCAAGTGGCAAGCCTCAAGTTGCAAGTAAAGGCAGCTAGAGGTTTGCCCGGCTTAAGTGATCGTCTTGCGGCTTGCAGCTTGTAGCTTGCAGCTGCTGTTAAGAGGTTTTGAAAAATGGCTGAACGTCTGAACAACGACTTCCAGTTCATCGAAGTGGGCCGCAAGGACCCGAAGAAGAAACTGCTGCGCCAGCGCAAGAAGGAGTTCGTCGAAATCTACGAACCCTTCAAGCCCGCGCAGTCCGTGGAACAGGCACACCGCTGCCTGGGTTGCGGCAACCCGTATTGCGAGTGGAAGTGCCCGGTCCACAACTTCATCCCCAACTGGTTGAAGCTGGTCGCCGAAGGCAACATCCTCGCCGCCGCTGAACTGTCTCACCAGACCAACACCCTGCCGGAAGTGTGCGGTCGCGTGTGCCCGCAGGACCGTCTGTGCGAAGGTGCCTGCACCCTCAACGACGGCTTCGGCGCGGTGACCATCGGCTCGGTGGAGAAGTACATCACCGACACCGCCTTCGCCATGGGCTGGCGCCCGGACATGTCCAAGGTCAAACCCACCGGCAAGCGCGTCGCCATCATCGGTGCCGGCCCCGCTGGCCTGGGCTGTGCCGACGTGCTGGTGCGCGCTGGCGTGACCCCGGTGGTGTTCGACAAGAACCCCGAGATCGGTGGCCTGCTGACCTTCGGCATCCCCGAGTTCAAGCTGGAAAAGACCGTGCTGAGCAATCGCCGCGAAGTCTTCACCGGCATGGGCATCGAGTTCCGCCTGAACACCGAGGTGGGCAAGGACGTCACCATGGAGCAGTTGCTCGCCGAATACGACGCCGTATTCATGGGCATGGGCACCTACACCTACATGAAGGGCGGCTTCCCCGGCGAAGACCTGCCAGGCGTGCATGACGCCCTGGACTTCCTGATCGCCAACGTCAACCGCAACCTGGGCTTTGAAAAGTCGCCGGAAGATTTCGTCGACATGCAGGGCAAGAAGGTCGTGGTGCTGGGTGGTGGCGACACCGCGATGGACTGCAACCGCACCTCGATCCGCCAGGGCGCCAAGGCAGTGACCTGCGCTTATCGCCGTGACGAAGCCAACATGCCGGGCTCGCGCAAAGAGGTGAAGAACGCCAAGGAAGAAGGCGTGAAGTTCCTCTACAACCGTCAGCCCATCGCCATCGTCGGCGAAGACAAGGTCGAAGGTGTGAAGGTGGTCGAGACCCGTCTCGGCGAGCCGGACGCCCGTGGCCGCCGCAGCCCCGAGCCGATCCCCGGCTCCGAGGAGATCCTCCCGGCCGACGCCGTGGTGATCGCCTTCGGCTTCCGCCCGAGCCCGGCGCCGTGGTTCGAGGAGCATGGCATCCAGATGGACAGCCAGGGCCGCGTGGTGGCACCGGAGAAGGGCAAGTTCAAGCACCAGACCAGCAACCCGAAAGTGTTCGCCGGTGGCGACATGGTGCGCGGTTCGGACCTGGTGGTGACGGCGATCTTCGAAGGCCGCACGGCTGCTGAAGGGATCCTGGACTACCTCGAAGTCTGATCCGGCCCATTCGCGGGGCAAGTCGGATCGCCGCACCGCCGCTCCGACTTGTCCCGCGATGCTTTTTGTATACAAAAATGCTTGATCCATGGCACCCAATAGACAAAACGCATGGCCATGCCCGTGCCTTTTGCGCCCGCGTCTGAGAAAATGCCCGCACTTTTTTTCCGGATGCCGACATGACTGCCCTGAAGAACGATCGTTTCCTGCGTGCACTGCTCAAGCAACCCGTAGACGTCACCCCGGTGTGGATGATGCGCCAGGCCGGCCGTTACCTGCCGGAGTACCGCGCCAGCCGCGCCAAGGCCGGCGACTTCATGAGCCTGTGCATGAACCCGCAGTTCGCCTGCGAGGTCACCCTGCAGCCGCTGGACCGCTACCCGCTGGACGCGGCGATCCTGTTCTCGGACATCCTCACCATCCCCGATGCCATGGGCCTGGGCCTGTACTTCGAAACCGGCGAAGGCCCGCGTTTCAAGAAGGTCATCAGCACCCCGGCCGATATCGAGGCGCTGCCGATCCCCGACCCGCAGAAAGACCTGGGCTACGTGATGGACGCGGTCAGCACCATCCGCCGCGAACTCAATGGCCGTGTGCCGCTGATCGGCTTCTCCGGCAGCCCCTGGACCCTGGCCACCTACATGGTCGAAGGCGGCTCGTCGAAAGACTTCCGCAAGACCAAGGCCATGGCCTATGACAACCCGCAAGCCCTGCACCTGCTGCTGGACAAGCTGGCCCAGTCGGTCACCAGCTACCTCAACGGCCAGATCCTCGCCGGTGCCCAGGCCGTGCAGATCTTCGACACCTGGGGCGGCAACCTGTCGGCGGCGGCCTACCAGGAGTTCTCCCTGGCCTATATGCGCAAGATCGTCAGCGGCCTGATCCGTGAGCACGAAGGGCGCAAGGTGCCGGTGATTCTCTTCACCAAGAACGGCGGCCTGTGGCTGGAAAGCATCGCCGAGGCCGGTGCCGACGCACTGGGCCTGGACTGGACCTGCGAGATCGGCGACGCCCGCCGCCGCGTCGGTGACAAGGTGGCCCTGCAGGGCAACATGGACCCGACCGTGCTGTACGCCAAGCCCGAAGCCATCCGCAACGAAGTGGCGCGCATCCTCGCCAGCTACGGCAAGGGCACTGGCCACGTGTTCAACCTGGGCCACGGCATCACCCCGGAAGTGGACCCGGAGCACGCCGGCGTGTTCATCAACGCCGTGCACGAGCTGTCGGCGCAGTACCACCAGTAATCGGTGGCGCATGAAAAGCCCGGCCAAGTGCCGGGCTTTTTTTGCATTAAGTTTCAATTCAGCGATCGTCGGTAATCTGGTGCCATCAAAACGCAAACAGGACCCGATCATCATGAAAGCCCGCTACCTGCCCCTGATCCTTGCCCCGCTGTTCAGCACTGCTGCCCTGGCTGCCGGCTACACCGGCCCCGGCGCCCAGGCCGTGACTACTGTCGCCGCCGCCAAAGAAGCCGCCGACGACACTCCGGTAGTGCTGCAAGGCTTCGTGACCAAGAAGATCAACAACGACGACCGCTACGAATTCAAGGACAACACCGGCACCATCACCGTCGAGATCGACGACGAAGACCTGCCGCCGACGCCGTTCAACGACAAGACCAAGGTCAAGCTGACCGGCGAGGTGGAGAAGCACCTGATGAGCCGTGAAGTGGATGTGGATATCGTCGAGATCATCAACTGATCTGCTGGCCTTTTCGCGGGTAAACCCGCTCCCACAGGGATCGCGCCTCACCCGAAGTCGGCGCCGTACCTGTGGGAGCGGGTTTACCCGCGAAGGCTTCACACCGATTTCGGCGGTAACTTGCTCAAATGCACCGCCACCAGCAGCGCCACCGCCAGTAGGCTGCCGATGAACAGCCCGATCCCATTCCAGCCCCACTGGTGCCAGAACACCCCGCCCGCCGTCCCCGCCACGCTCGACCCTGCGTAATAGCAGAACAGGTACAGCGACGACGCCTGCCCCTTGGCCTTCAGCGCCCGCCGGCCAATCCAGCTGCTGGCCACCGAATGCGCGCCGAAGAAACCGAAAGTGAACACCAGCATGCCGATGATGATCAGCGTCAACGGGCTGGCCAGGGTCAGCAGCAGGCCGCCGGCCATCACCAGGATGCTGGCCCAGAACACTTTGCGCCTGCCCAGTTTGTCGGCCAGCGCGCCGACCTGCGCCGAGCTGTAGATCCCCGACAGGTAGACCACCGAGAGCAAGCCGACCAGCGCCTGGTTCATGTGATAAGGGCCGGCCAGCAGGCGGTAGCCGATGTAGTTGAACAGGGTGACGAAGGCGCCCATCAGCAGGAAGGCTTCGAGGAACAGCCAGGGCAGCCCGGCGTCCTTGAAATGCATGACGAAGCCGTCCAGCAGGCTGCGCGGGTTCATGGCCTGGGGGCGGAAGTTGCGCGACTCGGGCAGCACCTTCCAGAACACCACCGCCGCCGCCAATGCCAGGCCACCGATCACCAGCATCGCCGTGTGCCAGCTGACGAAGTCGATCAGCACCCCGGTGATCAGCCGCCCGCTCATGCCGCCGATGGCGTTGCCGCCGATGTACAGGCCCATGGCCAGGCCGATGTGCTGGGGGTGGATCTCCTCGCTCAGGTAGGTCATCGCCACCGCCGCCAGGCCACTCAGCGCCAGGCCCACCAGCGCGCGGCTGGCCAGCACCAGCTCCCAGCTCGGCATCACCGCGCTGGCGAGGGTCGCCAGGGCCGCGCAGAGCAGCGCGCAGACCATCACCGGCTTGCGCCCGATACGGTCGGAAATCGGCCCGGTCACCAGTAGCCCGATGGCCAGCATGGCGGTGGACACCGACAGCACCAGGCTGCTCTGCGCCGCGTTGATGGCGAACTCCTGGGACAGCAGCGGCATCATCGGCTGCACGCAATACAGCAGGGCAAAGGTGGCGAAGCCGCCGCTGAACAGCGCCAGCACGGTTTTCATGAAGGCGGGCGTGCCTTTCTCGATCCAGATGTCGTTGCAGGCAGGTTCGGGTTCGACGGGCAGGGGGGCGACGGCGGATCTCACGGAAGGTACCTCGGGGCGTTGCGATGGAAAAATCATATAGCTGGCTAATGATTACATCCAATATATTGTTCGACCTGTTTAAGACGTTTAACGACCTGTTCGGAGCCGATCATGGAGCTGCGTCACCTGCGTTATTTCATCGCCGTGGCCGAAGAGCTGCACTTCGGCCGCGCCGCCCAGCAACTGGGTATCTCGCAACCGCCGCTGAGCCAGCAGATCCAGGCCCTGGAGCAGGAACTGGGCGCGCGGCTGTTCGAACGCACCAACCGTCGGGTCGAGCTCAGCGAGGCCGGGCGGCTGTTCCTCGACGAAGCCCGCCAGGTACTGGCCCAGGTGGAAAAGGCCGCCGACGTGGCCCGGCGTGCGCAGTTAGGGGAACTGGGGGAGCTGAAGATCGGCTTCACCTCCTCGGCGCCCTTCACCTCGAAGCTGCCCAAGGCGTTGCACGCGTTCCGCCAGCAGTTCCCGGCGGTGCACCTGAACCTCAAGGAAATGAGCAGCCGCGATGTCGCCGAAGCGGTGCTCGACGAGTCCATCGAAGTCGGCCTGATGCGGCCGATGCCCTTGCCCCCGGGGCTGGAGGTCAACGAATTGCTGCGCGAGCCGTTGGTGGCGGTGATCAATGCCTCGCACCCGCTCGCCGCAGGCAGCGAGCAGGGCCTGTACATGCAGGCGCTGGCCGACCAGCCGTTCGTGTTCTTCCCGCGCAGCTATGGCAGCGGCCTGCACGCCCAACTGCTGAGCCTGGCGCGCCAGGCCGGCTTCAGCCCGCACTTCGCCCAGGAAGCGGGCGAGGCGATGACCATCATCGGCCTGGTGTCGGCGGGGTTGGGGGTGTCGGTGCTGCCAGCGTCGTTCCAGCGCATGCGCATCGACGGGGTGGTCTACAGGACCTTGCTGGATGAGGGCGCCGACACCGCCGTGTGGCTGGTACGGCGTGCTGGCGAGGGCTCGGCGATGGCGCGCGCCTTCGCCGAGCTACTGGGCGGGCAGCGGATCACGCCGCCCGCCTGAGCCGGTCAGTCGACGTGGGCCAGCTCGCCGCGCAGGGCCACCGCGCTGACCAGCATGCCGGCGCGGCACTGGAACTTCTCCGGGTCCTTGTACAGGTCGCGCTGGTCGACGCTGGCGATGTTCACCACGGCGTTGGCGTCAGCCTCCTGGGCGGCACGCTGCAGGGTGGCCAGCGCCGATTGCAGGGCCCAGAAGCAGGCCTCGCTGTCGCTCTTGTTGCTGCCGTTGGTCTTGCGGCTGCTGCTTACCGTGCGCAGGGTGCGCACCGAGGTCGGCAGTGCTTCGCCGGCCAGGTAGAACTTCACGCTGCCATCAAGCAGCCCGGCTTCGGTGGCGCGTTTCACACCCTCGCGAAAGCTCAGGTAGGTCGGACCGTCGACGCCCTGGTTGACGATGCCCAGCGCGTTGACCGCCTCGATGTCAGGGTTGAACGACAGCTCCTTGAGCACGTTGTCGCGCAGGCGGTTGATCCAGCGGTTGTAGTTGCCGTGGATCTTGCCGTCCTTGTAGTCCAGGCCCCAGCTGCTGCGGTAGACGATCTGGAACTCGGTGGGGCTGTAGGGGATGTCGACCTCGGCGTGGTGGCGCCCGCGCACGGTGATGGCCGCCTTGACCATGCCCGGGCGCACCGACTGGACGATCCACTGGCGGTCGTTGAGCGCGGTGACGATCGCCCGTTTCATCTGGTCGTCGCTGAAATTCAGGCTGCTGGCGAAGTCTTCCTTGGCGTTGTACACCGGCTTGCTGGTGCACCCGCTGAAGACCAGGGCCATGGCCAGCAAGGCGAGGGTGCGGTGGATCCGAGTCATTCCTTTCACTCCGTGGTTTTGCGTGTCAGGGCCAGCGGCGGAAGATCAACGAGGTGTTGACCCCGCCGAAGGCGAAGTTGTTGTTCATCACGTATTCGTGGCTCATGGCGCGGAAGGCGCCTTGCAGGTAGTCGAGTTCGCCGCACTGCGGGTCGACATTGTCGAGGTTGAGCGTGGGGGCGTACTGCTCGCGGTTCATCATCTCGATGCTGAACCACGATTCCAGGGCGCCGCAGGCACCCAGGGTGTGGCCCAGGTAGCTCTTCTGCGAGCTGATCGGCATATGCGGGCCGAACAGGCCGCTGGTGGCCAGGGTCTCGGCGATATCGCCTTGCTCGGTGGCGGTGCCATGGCCATTCACATAACCGATCGCCTCGGGCGCCAGGCCCGCGTCCTCCAGCGCCAGCTCCATGGCCCGGCGCATGGTCACTTGCTCTGGCCGGGTGATGTGCTGGCCGTCGGCGTTGCTGCCAAAGCCCACCACTTCGGCGTGGATCCGCGCGCCACGGGCCAGGGCATGCTCCAGCTCTTCGAGCACCAGCATGCCGCCGCCCTCGCCGATCACCAGGCCGTCGCGGTCCAGGTCGTAGGGGCGTGGGCTCAGGTGCGGGGTGTCGTTCTTCAGGCTGGTGGCATAGAGCGCGTCGAACACCATGGCCTCGGTGGGGCACAGCTCTTCGGCGCCACCGGCGAGCATCAACGGCAGGCGCCCGAACTTGATCGCTTCATAGGCGTAGCCGACGCCCTGGCTGCCGCTGGTGCAGGCGCTGGACGTAGGGATCAGGCGCCCGGTCAGGCCGAAGTAGATGCTGATGTTGGCCGCCGTGGTGTGCGGCATCATGCGCACGTAGGAGTTGGCGTTGAGGCCCTCCGAGGTGGAGTTGAGCAGCATGTTGCCGAAGGTCTTGATCTCGTCGGTGCTGCCGGTGGACGAACCGCAGGCCACGCCCATGCGCCCATCACGGATGCTCGGGTCGTCGAGCAGCCCGGCGTCGGCCAGTGCCCGCTCGGCGGCGGCCACCGCCAGGCGCGACACCCGGCCCATGCTGCGCAACTGCTTGCGGGTCCAGTGCGCGGGCACCTGGAAGTCATCGATGGGGCCGCCCAGGCGGGTGTTGAGTTCGCTGTAGCGGTCCCATTCGTCCATGCGCCGAATGCCGCTGCGCCCGGCGGCGAAGTGCGCGGCGATGCTGGCCCAGTCGTTGCCCAGGGCGGTAATGCCGGCCATGCCGGTGACCACGACGCGGCGCATCAGCACAGCCCTCCGTTGACCGCCAGCACCTGGCGGGTGATATACGCCGCCTCAGGCGACATCAGGAAATTCACCGCGCCGGCCACTTCTTCCGGGGTGCCCATGCGCCCGGCCGGGATCATCTTCAGCAGTTCATCGACCGGCACGTTTTCGTCGAGCATGGCCGTGTCGATCAGGCCAGGGGCCACGCAGTTGACCGTGATGCGGCGCTTGCCCAGCTCGATCGCCAGGGCCTTCGCGGCACCGATCAGGCCGGCCTTGGAGGCGCTGTAGTTGACCTGGCCACGGTTGCCGATCAGCCCCGACACCGAGGTGATGCAGACGATGCGCCCCGGCGCGCGGCGGCGGATCATCGGCATCGTCAGTGGGTGCAGGACGTTGTAGAAGCCGTCGAGGTTGGTGCGCATCACCTGGTCCCAGTCGTCCTCGGTCAGCGCCGGGAAGGCGCCGTCGCGGGTCAGCCCGGCATTGCACACCACGCCGTAGTAGGCGCCGTGGGCTTCGACATCGGCTTCAAGCACCGCCTTGCAGCTGGCGCGGTCGGCCACGTCGAACTGCAGCACCCGGGCCTGCTGGCCAAGTGCGCGCACTTCGGCGGCCACGGCATCGGCCTCGGCACGGCCGCTGCGGCAGTGCAGCACCAGGTCGAAGCCGGCCTGTGCCAGGCGCAGGGCAACGGCCCGACCGATGCCACGGCTGGAGCCGGTAACGAGAATGCTGTCAGTCATGCTGGGGTTCCTCTGGGCCGGCTTCGGCCAGGTAGCGGTCGGGCTGTGGCGGGCGGTACACATTCAGGCGGGCCGTGGCATGGATGCCGGGGCCACGCAGGTGGCATTCGAACACGCCCATGCCGTTGTCGTCTTCCAGGGAGCGCTGCGCGTGGATCAACAGTTCGGCGCCGGCGGGGAAGTGCTCGACGGCGCATTCGAACTTGCGCGTGCCCAGCAGAAAGCCCAGCTCCACCGGCAGGCCCTGGCGACGGGCGCGGCAGCCGGCGAAGGCGGCCACGCTCTGGGCCATCAGCTCCAGGCCCAGCCAGGCCGGCAGGCTGCCATCGGCGCGGTTGAACAGGCCGCCCGGGCGCACCGTGGTGCGGGTGTGGATCTGCTCGTCGTCGCAGCTGTCGATCTGCTCGATGAGGATCATGTCACCGGCATGGGGCAGCAGCTCGGCCAGGGGCCAGGGGATCATGGGGCGTCTCCGAGAATCAGGCTGACATTGTTGCCGCCAAAGGCGAACGAGTTGCTCATCAGGTAGCGCGGGCGTTGCGCGGTCAGCCGCTGGCTGCCATCGACCAACGCCAGGGCCGGCAACGCCGGGTCCTGCTGGCCATCCCAGGCATGTGGCGGCAGCAGGCCCTGCGGGTTGTGCCCGCTCAGGGCCAGCCAGCAGAACGCCGCTTCCAGCGCGCCGGCGGCGCCCAGGGTATGGCCGGTCATGGGCTTGCTCGACGAACAGGGCAGGCCGGCGCCGAACAGGCTGTGCACGGCCAGGGCTTCCATGGCGTCGTTGTGTACGGTGGCGGTGCCGTGCAGGTTCAGGTAGCCGATCTGCGCGGGCGCAAGGCCAGCATTGTCCAAGGCTTTGCCCATGGCCTGCAAGGCGCCTTTGCCGGTGGGCTCCGGCGCCGAGATATGGTGGGCGTCGGAGCTGGCGCCAGCGCCCAGCAGGGCGATGCGCGGGCCTTGTGGGTTGGCCTCGCGGGTCATCAGCAGCAACGCCGCGCCTTCGCCGATGTTGATCCCGGCGCGGTTGCGCGAGAACGGGTTGCAGCGGGCGTCGCTGACCGCCTCCAGGGCACTGAAACCGTTGAGGGTCAGGCCGCACAGGCTGTCGACGCCGCCGCACAGCACGGCGTCGCACAGCCCCAGGTCGAGCAGGCGGCGCGCGCTCATCAGCGCCCGGGCGCTGGAGGTGCAGGCGGTGGAAATCACATAAGCCGGGCCGCTCAGTTGCAGCCAGTCGGCGAGGAAGTTGGCCGGGGCACTGAGCTCTTGCTGGGCGTACTGGTAGCCCTCGGGAAAGCGCTGCTCGCGCAGGTAGTGGGCGATGCCGTCGCTGGCCTCGGCGATCCCCGAGGTGCTGGTGCCCAGCACTACGCCGAGCCGATGGGCGCCGTGGCGATCGATCGCTTCACGGATAGCCGGCTCGATCTGCAGCGCGGCGCTGTACAGCAGCTGGTTGTTGCGGCTGTGGTGCTCGGGCAGCGGCAGCTCGGGCAGCGGGCTGCTGACGGCGCCCACCGGCAGGCTGCGCTCGGGCACCCAGCCCGCTTGCGCCAGCATGCCCGAACAGTCGCCGGCAAACAGCCGGCGGGCGATGTCGGCCTGGCCGTGGCCGAGGGCACAGACCAGGCCCAGGGCATTGAGATAGGCGCTCATGGAGTGTTCTCGTCGGGCAAGGGGCTGACGTGATAACGCAGCCCTTGGCCCAGGTTCAAGGTAAAGGTATCGGCGCCCTGATAGCGCACCCGCCAGCGTTCGCCGAGCCAGCGTCGGTCATCCTGCTGGCGGGCCTGAGGGTAAGCCCGTGGCAGTTGCTGCGCCGGGGTCAGGGCGAACAGCACGGCGGCGAACAGTTCGCGCGCCGCCGGGTTCGGCGGCAGCAGCCCGTCGGCCTGCCACTGCTGGCCATCGAGTAGCTGGCGGGCCTGGGGGATGCCCAGCAGATCAAGCAGCGACCAGCGCAGGCGGGTGTCTTCGCGCTGGATCACCAGCAGCCAGTCCTGGCGTTGCCCGGCCTGCTCCCGTTCGACGTGCAACTGGCGTGGCAGTTCCAGCGCGGGCGCTTGCTCAGGCAAGGGCGGCCGCGCGGCGCAGGCGCCGAGCAGCAGGCAGCAGAGCATGGCCAGCAAGGCGTTCATGGCGTCTCCAGCGCTTTGCGCGCGACCACGTTGAGCAAGGTCTCTTCGCGTTGCCCGACCGGCGGCGGGTTACGCAGCCCCAAGCGTTCGAGCAGGCCGAAGTCCTTGGCGCGGCTCCACCACAGGTACGGGTACGAGACATGCCGTGGCGCGAACTCGAAGCCCTGGGCGCTGAGCATCTGCAGGTAGCCCTCGGCGCTCTTCTGCACGTGCATCGGGTGACGGAACAGCCAGCGGATCACCCAGGTATCGATATACGCCTCGGTGGACTCGGCGAACAGCAGGTAGCCGCCCGGCTTGAGCACCCGGTGGAATTCGGCCAGGGCTTTTTCCTGCTCCACCAGGTGGTGGAAGGTCTGGTGGCAGAACAGGATATCGACGCTGGCGTCGGCGTAGGGCAGCGCGGCGCAGTCGCTGCCATGCAGTTCCACCGTGATGCCCAGGCGTTCGGCCTCGGCGGCGCTGAGCGCCAGGCTGTGCGGGTCGGCGTCGGTGCCCAGCAGGCGCGAAGGGGCGAACACCTGGTGCAGGTGGCGGAACGACTTGCCCTGGCCGCAGCCGACATCCAGCAGCACTGGCGCGGCCGGCGGGTTGCCGTCGAACAGCCGGCGCAGGTCGTTGATCGCCACCCGCAGCACATGGTGCTGCCAGGTGTGGCTGCGCAGGAACCAGAAGCCGAAACGGGTTTCCTCGACATAGGTGTCGCTGAAAAAAGCCTTGGGCGTGCTGCTGTTCATTGCGGTGGATGCGCTCCTTCGCGGGTGGCGGCCCAAGGGGCCAGCAGGAAACTGAAAGCCAGGCCCAGGCTTACCGCCAGGCCGAAGTTGCTGACTGCCGGGGTGCTCGACAACGCCAGCAGGCCGAAGGACAGCCAGGTGGTCACTGCTGCCAGCAGGGTGCCCAGCAGGCTCACGGCGGCGCCGCCGATGCGCTCGTGCATGAGGATGGCGTAGTCGACGCTGATGGCCGTCACCAGCAGCAGGCCGAACAGGCTGAACAGGGTCAGCGGCTGGCCCAGCCAGCCGAGGCTGGCCAGGCTGCACAGCGCCGCCAGCAGCGGCAGGGCGACGATGCGCAAGGCGCCGCGCAGGCCGAACGGCAGCACCAGCAGCACCACGATCAGCAGGCACGACAGCAGCTTGAGTTCGGCGGCGCTGAGCTGGGTGGCGGCGAACAACTGGTTCAGCTCGCCGAGGCGGTCGACCAGTTGCACGCCGGGCAGGTCATCGGTCTGCAGGCGCAGCAAGGCGGTGTCGCCCAGGCCTTGCAGGCTGACGATGGCCGCCACGCCGTCGCCGTCCGGGCCCAGCCACAAGGGCCGCCAGGCTTCGCCCAGTGGCCCGGCCAGCATTTCGTCGATGCTTTGTGGCGGCAGTTGTTGCAGGTGCTTGAGCTCGCTTGCCAGGGCGGCCTCGGGCACGCCCAGTGCCAGCAAGGGTTGCCAATGGGCTGGCAACTGACCGAGGGCCTGTTGCAGTTGGGTCTGTTGCGCAGGGCTGGCGATCAGCTGGCTGAGGCTCATGTAGCCCTTGAGCTTGCCCAGCTCGACCAGTTCGCCCAGCTTGCCGCTCAGCGCCTGCAGGCGTTCGAGCAGTTGCTGCGGGTCGTTGCCGCGCACCAGGTAGAACTGGCTGGTGGGCTGGTAGCCGGTGATGCGCGCCACGGCCTGGGCTTCTTGCAGCAACTGCGGCGGGCTGCCGACCCACTGGCGGATGTCGTTGCGGCTGTCCAGGCGCCACAGGCCGGCGGCGCAGAACAGCAGCACGAGGATCAGCAGCACCCCGCTGGGCACCTTGGCCAGCAGGCGTTCACGCAGCGTGGTCAGGGTTTGCGCGATGCGCAGCGGCCACTGCGCCGGGCGCAACTCGACGCCGGCAAGCAGCGCAGGCAGCAGGCACACCGCGCTGAGGTAGGCGCCCAGCAGCCCGGCGGCGGAAAACGCGGCGATCTGGGTCAGCGCCGGGAACGGCGTGAACGCCAGGGCCAGGTAGCCGATGGCGCTGGTCGCCAGGCTCAGGCTCAACCCCGGCAGGGTCAGGCGCAGGGCCGGCCAGCTGTGCCAGGGCTTGAGGCTCCAGCTCTTGGACAGGTAGTGCAGCGGGTAGTCCACCGCCACGCCGATCAGGCTCGAACCCAGCACCAGGGTCATCACGTGCATCTGCCCGAACAGCGCCACGCACACCACCGCGCCGAACAGCATGCCCACCAGCACCGGCACGAAGGCCAGCAGCACGCGCCAGCGGCGGAAGGCCAACAGCAACAGCAGCAGGATGCCCAGCGTGGCGCCACCGCCGACCCAGGTGATCTCGCGGCTGGCCTGCTGCTGGCCGGCGGCGGCGTACAGCAGGCCGCTGGCCGCCAGCAGCCGGGCGCCGTGCTGGTCGGCGTCGAGGCGGCTGGCGGCGAGCAGCTCGGCCACTTGCAACGGCAGCTGCATGTCGAAGGCGTTGCCCTGGGTGCGGGCCCGCAGCAGCACCCACTGCTGGCCGTCGGCCTCGGCGACCAGCGCACCGCTGGCGGTGTCCAGATGCACGTTGACCGGCATCGGCTGGCTGTTCTGGATGCGCCCGGTCAGGCCCAGCCAGTCGTCCTGGCTGGGCACCAGGCTGAAACCGGCGAAGGGGTCGAACAGGCTTTGCACGCGCTGTTCGATGAAGGCCTGCGGCTGGGTGATCAACTGTTCGCGGTCGTTCGCCGAGAGCAGGGCCAGGCGGCCTTGCAGCAGTTGCGCGCGCAACGCCGACAGGTCGGTCTGCAGGCTCCACTGGACCTTTTCGAACAGGCCACTGCCTTGCCAGCGCGCGGCCAGGCGCTCGGCCAGGGCCAGAGCCTGTTCACGCTCGGGGTGGCCGACCAGCACCAGCATTTCGCGGTTGAGCGGCTCCTGCATGCGCTGTTCGGCCCGCTTGACCAGCAGGTCCTGGGTGGCACCGGGCACCAGGGTCATCAAGTCGGCCGACAGCGGCGCGCCGCGGTGCCACTGCCAGCCGGCGATGGCCAGCATCACCAGCAGCAGCCCGAGGAACAGGCGCGGCAGCAGGCGTTCAGTCGGCAAAATCGCTGCGCTCCGTGTCGCTCAGGGCCGCTGCCGCCGTGCTGGCCGGCATGCGCAGCACGGTGCTGTCGCCCTGGGTTTCGCTCAGCTCGATGCGCTCCACGTACTGCCCGCCGGCGATGTCGATGCGCGTGAATACCTGCTTGAGCAGCAGCGAGCGCGGCGTCAGGCGCAGTTGCCAGTGCCCGGCGTCGCCGGACAGGGCCAGTTCGAAATCACGTTGCAGGCCACTGCTGTCGCCTTGCAGCACGGCGAAGAACAGGCGGTTCTGCTCGGCCCCGGCGCTGCGGCTGGGCAGGGTTTGCCAGCCGTTCGGGTCGCGTCGGGCGATGCCTTGGGCGTCGATGCGGTAATCCTGGCGCAGCGGGGTGTCCAGCAGCCACAGCAGGCCGTGGTCACGGGCGAGGACGAAGCGGCCCTTGCTCAGCAGCGGCTGGGGCAGGGCGCGCAGGTGTTTTTCCTGGATGAACGGGCCCTTGACCACGGCGGGCTGGCTGAGCTGCTTTTGCAGGTCGTCGAGGCTGAAGGCCAGGGTCAGGGGGCTGGCGAGCAGCAATGCAAATGCAGCCAGCAATCTGTGCATCACTGCCGAAAACCTGGGGCCGCTGCGCGCCCCTTTCGCGGCACAAGGCCGCTCCCACAACAGCCTGCGCAGGCTCAAGAAAGCGCGACTCATGGCAACACCTTGGCAACCGCCTCGAGCATCACCTGCGGCGAGGCCAGTTGCATCTCGCCGCTGTCGATATGCACGGCTACCTGCACGGTGCTGGCACGGGTCATGCGCTCGCCGGTTTCGGCATCGCTGATCAGGTAATGGATCTTCAAGCGGTTCTCCCACTCCACCAGGCTTGCGCGTACGGTCAGGCGTTGGCCGAAGGTGGCACCGCGGATGTAGCGCAGTTGCAGGTCGATCACCGGCCAGTGGTAACCGGAGGCCTGCATGCCTCGGTAATCGTGCTGCAGGCGCTCGAGCAAGGCGCAGCGGGCGACTTCCAGGTACTTGACGTAATGCCCGTGCCAGACGATGTGCATGCTGTCCACATCGAAAAACGGCACGACGATTTCGCTGTCGACGTGAAACACCCCGGGGTTACGCATGCAGCCTCCAGTGGCGCTGGCCGATACGGGTCAGGCACAGGCGCAGGTCGTGATCCAGGGCGCGGTCCTCGATGACCGGGGCGAAGTCGGCCAGCAGCAGCTGGTGCATCTGTTCCAGCGCTGGCGGCAAAGGCCGGGCGTCGGCCTGGCGGGCCCGCAGCCAGACGCCCTGGTTGGCCGCCAGCAAGGTGGCGGCGGCGACCTGCTCGGTCAGCTCCAGCACCCGCAGGGCATCGCGCGCGGCAATGGTGCCCATGCTCACCTTGTCCTGGTTGTGGCATTCGGTGGAGCGCGAGAACACGCTGGCCGGCATGGTCTGCTTGAGGGCTTCGGCAGTCCAGGCGCTGGCGCCGATCTGCACGGCCTTGAAACCGTGGTTGAGCATGGCCCGCTCGGCTTCGGCGCCGGACAGGTTGCTCGGCAGGCCGTGGTTGTAGCGCACGTCCACCAGCAGCGCGAGCTGTCGGTCGAGCAGGTCGGCGACATTGGCCACCAGGGTTTTCAGGCTGTCCATGGCGAAGGCGATATGCCCGCCGTAGAAGTGCCCACCGTGCAGCACGCGCTCGGCGTCGCCGTCGATGATCGGGTTGTCGTTGGCGCTGTTCAGCTCGGTTTCGATGAAGCCGCGCAGCCAGCCCAGGCTGTCGGCCAACACGCCGAGCACATGGGGCGCGCAGCGCAGCGAGTAGCGGTCCTGCAGGCGGTGCAGCGACGGCAGCGGCGCATCGATGGCCAGGTCCTGGCGCAGCCAGGCGGCCACCTGGGTCTGGCCCGGGTGCGGCTTGGCGGCGAACAGGCGCTCGTCGAAGTGCTCCGGGTTGCCCTGCAGGGCAATCACGTTGAGCGCGGTGATGCGCGTGGCCAGTTGCAGCAGGTAGTCGGCGCGGGCGAAGGCCAGGCAGGCCAGGCCGGTCATCACCGCGGTGCCGTTCATCAGCGCCAGCGCCTCCTTGGGGCGCAGCACCAGCGGCTGCCAGCCCAGTTCGCGGTGCACCTCGGCACTGCTGCGGCGCTCGCCCCGGAACAGCACCTCGCGCTCGCCGGAGAGGGTGGCGGCCACGTAGGACAGCGGCGTCAGGTCGCCGCTGGCGCCCACCGAGCCCTCTTCGGGGATCAGCGGCAGGATGTCGTGTGCGAGGAACAGTTGCAGGCGCTCCAGCAGCTCCATGCGCACCCCCGACACGCCATGGCTCAACGAGCGCAGGCGGGCCGCCAGCACGGCGCGGGTGGCCGCTGCATCGAGCAGGCGGCCCAGGCCGCAGCCGTGGAAGGTGTACAGGTGACGCGGCAGGCTTTCGACATGCTCCAGCGGCACGGCCACCACGCAGGAGTCGCCGTAACCGGTGGTGACCCCGTAGATCACCCCTTCCTGGTCGAGCAGGGTGTCGAGAAAGCGCGCCCCACGGGCGATGCGTTCGCGGTACTCGGCGTCGTCCTGCAGGCGGGTAGCGGCACGGCGCTCGGCCACTGCCAGCACGTCCTCGATGGCCAGCGGCGCTTCGCCGAAGGTGACAGGCTCATGGGGTTGCATCGTCATCGCTCTTCCAGAAAGGGTAGAAATTGAACCACTGCAGGGGCGCCTGGCGGCAGTAATGGGCCAGGCGTTCGGCGTAGCGAGCCGTCCATTGCTGGATCACCTGGTCACGCTCGACACGCCGCCATTGCAGCTGTTCGGCGAAAGGCTCCAGGGTGATCTGGTAGCGGCCGTTCAGCTTGAGGCAGAACAGCAAGTTGACCGGGCAGCCGAGCAGCCCGGCCAGCAGCCACGGGCCTTGCGGGAACGCGGCCGGCTGGCCGAGAAAGTCCACGGTGGCGGTGCGCGCGCCATGCAGCGGCACGCGATCGCCGGCGATCGCCAGCCACTCGCCGCGCTCCAGGCGTTGCGAGAGCTGCAGCATGATGGCCGGGTCCAGCTCGCTGACCTGAATCAGCCGCAGGTGGGTGGCCCCGGCCTCGCCGAGCAGGCGGTTGAACTGCTCGGCATGGCGGGTGTGCACCAGCACGTTCATGGTCACCTGCTCGCCCAGTTCGGCCAATGCCCGGCATACCTCAAGGTTGCCCAGGTGGGCGCCCACCAGCAGTTGCCCGCGCTCGCCGCGCAGTTGCCCGCGCAATCCGGCCGGGTCGACGATATCGATGTCTTCAAGGCGCAGGCGGCCGTTCCATACGTCGAGCTTGTCCAGCAGGGCGTCGGCGAAGGCCATGAACTGGCGAAACACCTGCCACTGGCTGGGCGCTGGCGTCTGCCCGGCGCTGTACCGGTGCAGGCGCTGCTGGTACTGCCAGGCGCTGCGCCGGGCGCGCCGGCCAAACAGGAAGAAGTAGGCGACGATCACATGGATCAGCGGGCTGAGCAGCCGGCGCCCGAGCAGGCGTGCCAGCAGCGCGGTCAGCTGCATCAGCCGAAAGCTGCCGCGCTCGCGTTGCGCGGCCCAGTGCTGCTCGCTCATCGCCGCCACCGCCGCCAGAGAATCAGTGGGCTGCGCAGGAGCATGCCGAAGAACAGCTTGGCGTGCATCTTCGAGATCAGCGCGTTGTCGTGCACCAGGCGAAAGTGCGACAGGCCGTCCTGCGGGTAGTGCACCCGGGTCGGCAGCCAGCGCATCGGCTGGTTGCGCCAGGCCAGGCGCACCAGGATCTCGGGGTCGAAGTCCATGCGCCGGCCCAGCTTGACGCTGTCGATCAGCGCCAGGGTGGGCGGCAGCGGGTAGACGCGAAAACCGCACATGGAGTCGGGGATGGCCAGTGACAGGCTGTTGATCCATACCCACACGTGGGTGAGGTAGCGGGCATACAGGCGCCCCTTGGGCACGCTGTCGTCGTACTGGGGATAACCGCACACCAGCGCCTGTGGATAAACCTGCGACTGGGCCAGGAAATGGTCGACATCGGCCAGGTCGTGCTGGCCGTCGGCGTCCACCTGCAGGGCGTGGCTGAAGCCCAGCCGCGCGGCCTCGCGCAGGCCGGCCATCACCGCGCCGCCCTTGCCCTGGTTGACCGCCAGTTGCACCAGGTGCACATCCGCGTGCTCGGCCAGCTGGCGCAGCACCTCGGCGCACGGGGCATGGCTGGCGTCATCCACCAGCACACAGGGCAGGCCGGCGCGCAGCAGGTCGTCGACCACCTTGGGCACGGCCTGTTCGTGGTTGTACACCGGGATCACCGCGCAGGGCTTATGCACCGACGGCCTCCAGCAGGATACGGCCGCTGGCGCAGGCTTGGCCGGCGCGGCTGTAGCTGAAGTACAGCTTGCCGCGCTCCGGCTCGAAGCGCAGGTCCAGCTGCAGCGCGTCGCCGGGGCGTACCAGTTGCTGGAACTTCAGCACTTCCATGCCGGCGAAGCGCAGGTTGGCGGCCAGCAGTGGTGCAGCGAGGGCGATGGCCCAGTCGAGCTGGACCACGCCGGGCAATACCGGGGTCTGCGGGAAATGGCCGGTGAAGCAGGGCAAGTCCAGTGGCACGGCCAGGCGCAGTTGCAGCTGGTTGTCTTCACGGGCCTGTTCCAGCACCTCGGGGGCCTGGCTGCGAGCGGCCAGCAGCAACGCCGAGACCTCGGCCTGGGGCAGCTTGCCCTGGGCGTTGCATGGCAGCTGACGCAGCAGGCGCCAGCGCCGGGGCAGGGCGATGGCCTCGCAGTGTTCGGCCAGGTGCGCACGCAGGCCCTCCAGCAGTGCGCGGCGCCCCTGGTTGCGCAGCACATGCAGGCCTTCGGCGCTTGGCACCAGCAGGGCACCGAGGAAGGCGCGGCCTTCTTCGATCACCCCCAGGCGCGCCTCGGCGACCCAGGCGTGGGCGCACAGGGCCTGTTCGAGCATGGGCAGGGAGATGCGTTTTTCTTCCAGCTTGACGGTGCGGTCGAGGCGGCCGAGCAGGCGGAAGCGCCCGTCGCTGGCGAACTCGGCGGCATCGGCGCTTTGCTCGACGTGGCCGGCGGGCAGGTAGGGCGATGCGATGCGCAGGGCGCCGTCGGCATCCTGGCTGAGTACCACGTCGGCGAACGGTTGCCACAGGGCTTCACCCTGGCGCCAGGCGATGCCGCCGGTTTCGGAGCTGCCGAGGATTTCCGTCGGCCACTGGCCGAGGCGCTGGTGCAGGCGTTCGGCGGCTTCGGCGGGCAGTTCGCCGCCCGAGGAGAACACCCGCCGCACCGCGCTCAGCCCGGGCCAGTCGAGGTTGTCGCCCATGCGCTTGAGCAGCGCCGGGCTGGCCACCCAGGCGAACGCCGGGTGTTCGCGGCTGGCGCGTTGCAGGTCTTCGGGGAACGGCTGGGCCCGGCGGGCGAAGCCGCGCCCGGCGCACAGCGGCCACAGCACACGGAACAGCAGGCCGTAGATGTGCTGGGTGGCGACGCTGCCGAGGATGTGCGCATCGCCCAAGGATGCGCCCCACAACTGCTCCAGGGCGATGACTTCGTTGCCCAGTTGGCGCAGGCATTTGTCGATGCGCTTGGGCTCGCCGCTGGAGCCCGAGGTGCACAGGCTGATGCGGCACTGCTCGGGGTCGAGGTCGGCGCTGGCCAGTGGCTCGCCCAGCAGGTCGTCGAGCTGTGGGTCGCCTGGCTGGTCGCTGAGCCACAGGTCGACCTGGGCCTGCCAGCGGGCGCGGGTCTGCGCTTGCAGGTCGGCGGTCAACAGCACCTGCGCCCCGGCGCGCCAGGCGCCGAGCAGGGCGATGGCCAGCGTCGCGGCGTCGTCCACATGTACCGCCAGGCGGCGCACGCCGCGGGCTTGCAGGCCGCCGGCCAGACACAGGGCTTGCCGGCACAGCGCGGCGTGGTCCAGGGCCGGCGCTTCGGTCACCGGGCGCGGAGTGGCCAGCGGGCGCAACAGGTGTTCGAGGTTGATCCAGTTCATGAGCGTCCTCGCACACGTTGACGTATCAGCCATTCCACGGCGAACAGCAGGCCCATCGCGGCGTAGGCGATCAGGCCGTTGTACAGGGTCCACCAGGCCAGTGGCGCCCACAGGGTCAGGCCGGCGGCGATCAGGCCGTTGACCAGGAAGAACAGGCACCAGGCCTGGGTCACCCGCCGGGTGTAGCGTACCGCTGCCGGTGGCAGTTCGGGTTCGCGCAGCCGGGCCAGGCGCTCGGCCATGGGCATGCCCTGCAGCAGGCTGGCGCCGAACAGGGCGAGCATGAAGCTGCTGATCAGCACCGGGTACCAGCGCAGCAGTTGCGCGCTGTCGGACAGCGCCAGCAGCGCGCAGAAGCCCAGCGCCGCCAGGGCCATCCACAGGCCACCGGGGCGTTGTGGCGCGCTCAGTGCGCGGGCCAGCCACAGGCCGCCGAGCAGCAGGGCGAACTGCCACGGGGCGAAGTGGCCCAGGCCGTAGTGCACGGCAAACGGATACAGCACGCCGGCCAGCAGCAGGCCGAGGCCGACCAGGCGTTTCATGCCGCGCTGTTTACCAGGCGATGAACCGCTTCGACCACATCGTTGACGGTGCGTACCGACTTGAAGTCCTCGGCGCTGATCTTCTTGCCGGTCTTGCGCTTGATGTGGTCGAGCAGGTCGATGGCGTCGATGCTGTCGATTTCCAGGTCCTGGTACAGGTGCGATTGCAGGCTGATGCGTTCGGGCTCGAGCTCGAACAGCTCGACCAGGGCGTCACGGAGGGTGTTGAAGATGTCTTCGCGGGTTTGCATGGTGCGGTCTCAGGCGGCCTGGCGGGCGGTGATGAACGCCGCGAGGGTGGCGACGTTGGTGAAATGGTTGCGGGTGTCCTTGGCATCGGCGTCGATCTTGATGCCGTAGCGCTTCTGGATCGCCAGGCCCAGTTCGAGGGCGTCCACCGAGTCCAGGCCCAGGCCTTCGCCGAACAGTGTCTGCGCGTCGTCGATGTCCTGCACGCTGATGTCTTCCAGGCCCAGGGCGTCGATGATCAGTTGCTTGATGTCACGGTTCAGGTCGTGTTGTGCATCGCTCATCGGTGGCGAGCTCCTTGTTGTAGTACTGGTGCAGGTAATCATTGAGTTTGCGCGACGCCAGGGGCGCCGGGCCAAGGCTGGCGAAGGCCTGGGGGTCGATGTCGGCGCCGACGCGCAGGCTGAAGTGCACGCGCCGCCGGGGGATGCGGTACCAGGGCTCGTGCTTGGTCAGGGTGGTGGGGCTGACCTGGATGATCACCGGTGTAATGATTTTCGCACCGCGCAGGGCGATCGCGGCGGCGCCACGATGGAAGGCCGGGGCCTGGCCGGGCGGGGTGCGGGTGCCTTCGGGGAAGATCACCAGCGGCTGGCCTTGCTGCAGCGAGGCGGCGGCGCTGTCGAGCATGTCCAGGCTACCGTCGTTGCCGATGTACTGCGCCTCGCGCACCGGCCCACGGGTGAAGGGGTTGCCGAACAGGCTGTGCTTGACCACGCAGTTGGCGTCGCGCACCCGCCCGAGCAGGAACACCACGTCGATCAATGAAGGGTGGTTGGCGATGATCATCTGCCCGCGCCGGCCCAGGCGTTCGGCGCCGCTGATCTCGAAGGTGAGCACACCGAGGCCGCGCATGATCAGGATGAACCGCCAGAACAGCCAGCCGATGGTGCGCCGGGCGCGTTGGCGATGCTGTTCGCCACTGCCTGGCAGGCAGGCCAGCAGCGGGAACACCAGCAGGCGCAGGCACAGCCCGCCCAGGCCGAACAGCAGGAAGCTCAGGGCGGTGGCCGTCAGGCGCCACAGGTAGGCGTCGCGGGGGCGGTTCATGGCTGACGTTGCCAGTTCCATGTGCGACGGCTCCAGGTGTGGGAAAAGGCGTTCTGGCCGCTAAGCGAGGCGTGCAGCCAAGCCAGGGCATGGGGCAGCTCGGGGGCTGGCGCCATTTGTGCCGGCCCAAGGGTCAACTGCCATTGCTGGCCGGGTGTGAGCAGCAGCGCCACGGCGTAGGCGAACGGCACATCGCTGATGCAGGGCGCGTAGGCGGCCGGGGGTTGTTCCTCGGTGACGATCAGCAGCACCGCTGGTGCGCCTTCGGCGAGCAGCGCGGCGGCTTCCACGGCGCCTTGCTCGAAGCCGTCGCCGGCGGCGGCCAGGGCGGTCATCTCGCAGGTTTGCCCGCGCATGATCGACCACAGGCCGATCATTGCGTTGTGCACCGACAGGCTGAACTGGGTGGGCGACAAGGGCTGCTGGCTGGCCAGTTCGCTGAGAATCGAGAAGGTGCGTGGGGTTTCACCATGCCGCGAGACGAACACCAGTGGCAGGTTGGCGTGACCTTCGGCCAACGGCCAGCCGACGGCAAAGGCCATGCGCGCCATATGGCTCAGGCGGCGGCGCTGCAACGCCGGCAGGAACGCCACGTCTGGCGCCTGCTCGGCACAGGGCTCGCGTTCGGCGCCGTCCGCCCAGGCCTGCCAGTCGGCAGGGCTCTGCAGGCCCGGGGCCCAGGCACGCCATTGGCTGATATCGAAGGTGATCATGATGAGTGTGACGATTCCGCCCTGAGGGAGTTCCTGTCCGTGGGAATGACTCGGAGCACGCGCCGTGCGGGCTTGGCGCACGGGAAGGTGGCGCGCATTATCCCGGTGCACGGGACCTGTATCAATCCACATGATGGCTATCGGACAACATCCACACGCATATGCGTCATGTCCTCTTGCATGGCGGCACAGTTTCCGACAATCGGTTACTCGCAGGTTGTCGGGCTGCTTGCCGTCAACTTGAGCGAACAACGCTGGCCAATGGCGCAGTGTCGCCACATACTCGGGCATTCGTTGATACACGGAGGTCTGACATGCGGCGCGTGGTGTTCAATCAGAAAGGTGGCGTGGGCAAATCGAGCATTGCCTGCAATCTCGCGGCCGTGAGTGCCAGCGAAGGCTACCGGACCCTGCTGATCGACCTGGATGCCCAGGCCAACTCGACCCAGTACCTGACCGGCCTGACCGGCGACGACATCCCCATGGGCATCGCCGACTTCTTCAAGCAGTCGCTGTCCAGCGGCCCGTTCGCCAAGAAGAACAAGGTCGATATCTACGAAACACCGTTCGACAACCTGCATGTGGTCACCGCCACGGCAGAACTGGCCGATCTGCAGCCCAAGCTCGAGGCCAAGCACAAGATCAACAAGCTGCGCAAACTGCTCGAAGAGCTGGACGAGGACTACGAGCGGATCTACATCGATACCCCGCCGGCTCTCAATTTTTACGCCGTTTCCGCGCTGATCGCCGCTGATCGCGTATTGATCCCCTTTGACTGCGACAGCTTCTCGCGCCAGGCCCTGTATGGCCTGCTGGCCGAGATCGACGATTTGAAGGAAGACCACAACGACGAGTTGGTGGTCGAAGGCATCGTGGTCAACCAGTTCCAGTCACGTGCCAGCCTGCCGCAGCAGATGCTCGACGAGCTGCTGGCCGAGGGGCTGCCGGTGCTACCGGTGTATTTGAGCAGCTCGGTGAAGATGCGTGAGTCCCACCATGCCAGTTTGCCGCTGATTCACCTGGAGCCACGGCACAAGCTGACTCAGCAGTTTGTTGAGTTGCATGATTTGCTGGAGCGCAGTGCGTGAGGGCTTTCAGGGGTTCGCCGGAAGTTCTTCAGCGCCTATGAGATCGAGCGCCGCCCGCGCGGCGCATCGCTGGCAAGCCAGCTCCCACATCTGTTTCGGGCCAGTTACTCCTGCATGTTCATCACTGTCCGCCTTGTTGGTACGACGCGGTTTCAGTGTGGGCGTTGCCGCCGCCCCACATGACTCAAGACATGCACCAAGGCAGGCGCCGGTACTTTCACAGGAATAATTGGCCCGAAACAAACTGTGGGAGCTGGCTTGCCAGCGATGCGCCGCGCGGGCGGCGCTCGATCTCAAGAGCGCTGCATATCTATCGGCGAACCCCTGTCAGCCCCGACGCAATCCCCTCAAACCCCTTGCCCGCGCAACCACTCCAGCAACGACTGCAACGGAAACGCCCCAGCCTGCCGCGCCACTTCGCGCCCATTCCTGAACAGAATCAAACTGGGGATCGAGCGAATGCCCAGTTGCCCGGCGAGGTTACGGTTGGCTTCGCTGTCCAGCTTGGCCAGGCGGCAACGGCCAGCCAGCTGGCGGGCGGCCTGTTCGAAGGTGGGGGCGAAGCTCTTGCACGGGCCACACCAGTCGGCCCAGACATCCAGCAGCAGCGGCAGGTCGCCCTTGATCTGGGCGGCGTAGTTGCTTTCGCTGAGCTCGAACGGGGTGCTCAACAGCACATCCTGTTTGCAGCGGCCGCATTTCGGGCTGTCGCCCAGGCGGTCGGCGGGGATGCGGTTGAGGCCGTTGCAGTGGGGGCAGGGGATTACCAAGGGTGCACTCATGTATAACTCCTTTGGCCATCGTGGGAGCGGGCTTGCCCCGCGATGGCGTCAGATCAGGCAGTGTTGTTGTAGCGGCTGACGCTATCGCGGGGCAAGCCCGCTCCCACAGGTCAGGATGAGCAACTGATCTCCAGATGCTTGCCCCACTCCGGCGGCCGCTCGGCATAAGCCTGCATTCCAGCCTGCTCCTCGAATGGCTTGCTCAACACCTGATGCAGCCGCCGCACCTCACTGTAGTCACCCGCCTCAGCCGCTTCGATGGCCTTCTGCGCCAGGTAGTTGCGCAGCACATACAACGGATTGACCGCATGCATCCGCTCACGCCGCCCCTCGGCGTTACCCGGCTCGCGTTGGCAGCGCGCCAGGTACTCGGCGCCCCAGGCGTCGAAACCGGCCAGGTCGATGAAATCGTCGCGTACCACTTGCAGGGCTTCGGCTACAGGCCGCTCGCCGAGCTTGCGGAAGAACAAGGTGTAGTCCACGCCACCGCTCTGCATGCGCTGCAGCAGGCGTTCGACCAGCGCCATGTCGTCATCTTCGGCCGTCGTCAGGCCCAGGCGGCGGCGCATCAGGTCGAGGTAGTGAGCCTGGTACAGCGGCAGGAACAGCGCCAGCACTTCCTTGAGCGGCTCGACCTCGATCACCGTGGTCAGGGCCTGGGCCAGGGCGCTGAGGTTCCAGTGGGCAATCGGTACCTGGTTGGCGTAGCTGTAGCGGCCACGGTCGTCGGAGTGGTTGCAGATGAAGTTGGCGTCGAAGTCGTCGAGGAAGGCGTAAGGGCCGAAGTCGAAGGTGATGCCGAGGATCGACATGTTGTCGGTGTTCATCACCCCATGGCAGAAGCCATAGGCCTGCCAGCGGGCGATCAGCTCGGCGTTGCGCTCGACGATGGTGCGGAACATGGCCAGGTAGGGCTGCTCGGCGTCGCGGCATTCGGGGTAGTGCTGCTCCAGTACATGGTCGATCAGCACCCGCTGCTGCTCGGGCTGCTTGGTGTAGTAGAAGTATTCGAAGTGGCCGAAGCGCACGTGGCTCTGTGCCAGGCGCAGGAGCATGGCGGCACTTTCGCGGGTTTCGCGCCACACCGGGGTGCTCGAGCCGATCACGCACAGTGCGCGGCTGCTGGGGATGCCCAGGGCGTGCAGGGCTTCGGAGGCGAGGAATTCACGGATCGACGAGCGCAGCACCGCGCGGCCGTCGCCCATGCGCGAGTAGGGGGTCTGGCCGGCGCCCTTGAGGTGCAGGTCCCAGTGCTCACCGGCGTCGTTGACTACTTCGCCCAGCAGCAGGCCGCGGCCATCGCCCAGGCGCGGGTTGTACGAGCCGAACTGGTGGCCGGAATAGACCATTGCCCGCGGGTCGGCCTGCTCCCACAGCTTGTGGCCGCCGAACAGCTCGGCGAACACCGGCAGTTCGGCCTGGGCCGGGTCGAGGTCGAGCAGGGACATGGCCGATGTGCTGGCGACGACCAGGCGCGGCTCGGCAATCGGCTCGGGCAGGACCTGGGTGGAGAAGGCGTCGCCGAGTTGGGCGAAGCGGTTGTCGAAGCTGAGGTGGTCGAGGGACTTCACGGGCTGCTCCTGGATTCGGTGCGATTGGGGCCGCTTTGCGGCCCTTCGCGGGTAAACCCGCTCCCACAGGGATCGCGCTGGCTGTGTGGGAGCGGGTTTACCCGCGAACGAGGGCGCAGCCCTCGCAACAATTCTCGACAGGATAAAGGATCTGAGGCCGGTCAGGCCGGCTCAGTGCCGTCCGGCTTGGGTTTATCCATCGGAATCAACTGCTGCTTGCCGCCTTTGGTATCCATCAAGAACACCTCCACCTGGCGTACCGAGATCTTGATGTCGTGCGCCTTGAACTCGCGATTGATGTAGCGGTTGAGCTCATCGAGCGTCGGGTTGCGGTCGCCCAGGTCGCGCACATGCATGCGCAGCTCATGGTCCAGCGAACTCTCGCCGAAGTTGAGGAAGTACACGATCGGCTCCGGGTCCTTGAGCACCCGCGGGTTCTCGTGGGCGCCCTTGAGCAGGATGTCGCGCACCAGGTCCAGGTCCGAGCCGTAGTCGATGCCCAGTTTCAGCGTTACCCGGGTGACCGTGTCGGTCAGCGACCAGTTGATCAGCTGGCCGGTGATGAAGGTCTTGTTGGGGACGATGATGTCCTTGCGGTCGAAGTCGGTGATGGTGGTGGCGCGGATGCGGATCTTGCTTACCGTGCCGGACAGGTTGCCGATGGTGATGGTGTCGCCGATCCGTACCGGGCGCTCGAAGAGGATCATGATGCCGGAGATGAAGTTGGCGAAGATCTCCTGCATGCCGAAGCCCAGGCCCACCGACAGCGCCGCCACCAGCCATTGCAGCTTGTCCCAGCTGACCCCGAGGGTCGACAGGGTACTGACGATGCCGACCCCGACGATGATGTACGACAGCAGCGTGGTGGTGGCGTAGGCGCTGCCCTGGGCCAGGTTCAACCGCGACAGCACCAGCACTTCGAGCAGGCCCGGCAAGTTGCCGGCCAGGGCGAAGGTGATGCCGACGATCACCAGCGCCCCCAGCAGGTCGCCGAGGCTGATCGGCACCATGCTGGCGGCGGCGCCAGTGCCGCTGGTGTATTCGTAGAGGGTGAAGTTGTTGAGGTACGAGAACACCGAAATCAGGTCTGCCCACACCCAGTACAGGCCGGCGATGAAACCACCCAGCAGGGCCAGGCGGATCAGGCGCAGGGACTGCTGATTGACCTGTTCGATGTCCAGGGTCGGCTCTTCGACCGGTACTTCGCCGTCCAGGCCTTCCTTGACCGCCTGGCGTTTGCTCAGGGCGCGCTGGTAGGCCAGACGCCGTGCCGCCACCGACAGGCCGCGCACGAAGGCAGCCTCGATCACCAGCCAGAACAGCAGCAGGTAGAGGGTGTAGATCAGGCGGTCGGTGAGCTTGAGCGCGGTGTAGTAGTAGCCGAAGCACACCGCCACGAACAGCGCGATAGGCAGTGCGGTGAAGGCCACCCCGACCGCGCGGCGGAACAGCGAGGTGTCGCGGTGCGCCGGGCTGCTCAGCAGCAGGCGGCTGAGCAGCCAGGCCATCAGGGCATAGCAGGCCAGCACCACGCCGATGCCCAGCACGTCGTCGGCCAGTGCCGAGGGCTGGTGCTCGGCCACCGCCACCACGCCCACCAGGGCCAGCACCACGGTACCCAGGCGGCGCACCCAGCCACGCAGGAACTCGACCTGCGGCTTGTGCCAGCGGAAGTGGATCTCGGCCACGCCGCCCGGGGCGAGGATGCGGTAGGCGGTGTAGAACACCAGCCAGGCCTGGGCCAGTTGCCAGAGCGCGGCGCCGAGGTTGGCGTTCTGCCCGCGGGCGTCGATCTGCAGGGCGTAGCTGCCCAGCGCCAGGGCCAGGGCCACCGGCATGGCCAGGAGGATGTTGATCAGGATCGCCTGGGGCGTGTGCCACTGGCTGTCACGCTTGAAGTGGCCGATGTCCTGGTGAACCTTGCCCAGGCGCTGGTACAGGTACTTGCGTCGCCACAGCAGGGCGCCGATCACCAGCAGCAGCGGCAGGAACAGCAGCGGGCGCTGGCTGAGGCCGTCGGCCAGCTCCTTGATCCCCGAGCCCCAGGGCAGGCTGGCGACCTGTTCGGCCAGGCGCTCCGGCACGAAGCGCAGCCATTCCCAGTCCAGCGGCTTGTTGCTGGGGATCCAGAACATCTGCTCATCCAGGGTGGTGCGCAGGTTCTGGGCGGTGCTGAGCAGTTGCTTCTGGTTCAGTTGCAGGGTGATCGATTCGTTGAGCAGCGCGGAGAGTTCGCGGTTCAGGCGCTCTAGCAGGTCGCCGCGGGTGATCGCCACTTCCAGCAGGGCCTTGCGCAACTGCGGTGTGGCCTCTTCCTGCGGCTGGTTGGCCAGCAGCTTGTCCACGTAGCTGGACGGGCTGCTCATCTGCTCGCGTTGCTGGTTGATCTCGAATTGGTACAGGCGGATATCGGCGATCTGGTCGGCCAGGTCGCGGTCGACTTTCAGGTGCGGCAGGGCCTGTTTCTGTTTGTAGAGGATCTTCGACAGCAGCAGGCTGCCCTTGAGCACGTTGATCTGCTCGTCCAGCGCCTGGTCGGCCTGGGTCAGGCTGTCCAGCTGCTGCTTGGTCCTGAGGTTCTGCTGGGTCAGCTCGTTCAGGCGGTCGGTGCTTTTGAGCAGGTAATCCGACAGCTTGAGGTTGGCGGTGCTCTCGTTGGCCAGCACGGTGCTGCCGCCGGCCTTTTGCGCTTCGATCGACTGCTGGGTGACGGCCTGCTGGGATTGGGCCAGGCGCTTGTCGTTGATCAGCGTCTGCAGGTCCTGGATCTCTTGCTCAAGCCGCGCAGCACGGGCGATCAGCAGGTCGTGCCGGGCGTTGCCCAGGTCTTGCAGCTGGCTGTTGGCGGCCAGTTCCTGGCGGCGCAGCAGGGTCAGGGCGTTGAGCGAGGCCAGTTCGGCGTTGAGCTGGTTGCGCAGGTCGCTGGTCAGCGCCTTGCCGCCGTCCTTGCCGCTCTTGAGGCTGTTGTTGATCTGCTGGGCGCGGGTCTGGTTGCTGCTGATCTCGGCCTGGGCCCGTTCGGGCCGGGTCTGCGAGTTGATGATCAGGCTGTTGGCTTCGGACAGGGCTTTTTGCAGCTCGCCCTGCTGGGTGCTGCGCTCGCTGAGCATCTGTTCGAGCTGCGGCACCGTAAGGTTGGCGTAGCGTTGGGCCACGGGTATGGCGCTGGCGCCCTTGAGCTTGATCAGCTCGCGCTGGCTGTCGCGGGTTTCCTGGGGGGCAGTGGCCAGTTGCTGCTTGAGGGCTTCAAGCTTCTGCTCGCTGTCCTCCTTGCTGGCCAGCAGCGCCAGGGTCTGCTCCAGCACTTGCTGCACGGCTTTCTGTTCGGCTTCGGGCAGCTTGCGCTCGGCGATCTTGTCGAGGCTGTTCTGAATGCCCGAGGTGGTCGGGACCTCCGCCGCGGCGGCCGCGAACGAGAGGGTCAGGCACAGCCCCAGCAGGGCTGCGCGGCAGTAATGGCGCAGGGACATAGGCAGGATTCTTGTGCTACGGGGCAAATCGGAGTTTAGAGGAACAAGCCGGGGCCAGGCCGGGTACCTTCGGGGAATCTGACGCCGACTTTCTGGATCTTGTTCCCGTCCATGACCGCGACGGTCCAGATCGTGCCGTGCCATTCGATCTGGTCGCCTACTACTGGAGCGCCTCCGACCTTCTGTCGGATGAACTGCGCCAGCGGCATTTTCGCGTCCAGGCCGTCGAGTTTCAGGCCATAAAGCGCGGCCACCGCGCCCAGTTCGGCATCGCCTTCGAGGACGAAGTCGCCGAAGAAGCGCAGGTCCAGGCCACGTTGCGGTGCCTGGCTGAACAGCTTGCCCAGCGCCGGCAGGTTGTGTTCGTGGCCGATCACGCAGAGCATGTCGCCGACTTCCAGCACGGTACTGCCCGAGGGGTGCAGCAGTTGTTCGCTGCGAAACAGCGCGGCGATGCGCGTGCCCTCGGGCATCTTCAGTTCGCGCAGGGCGGCGCCGATGCACCACTTCTCGGCGCCCAGGCGGTAGACGAACAGTTCCCACTCGCTGGTGATGTGCACTTCCAGCGCCGAGCGCGAAATCGGTGCCGGGTCTGGCGGTACCGTGACCTTGAGCAGCTTGGCCATCCACGGCAGGCTGGTGCCCTGCACCAGCAGCGACACCAGCACGATGAAGAACGCCAGGTTGAAGAACAGCTGCGCGTCCGGCAGGCCGGCCATCAGCGGGAACACCGCGAGGATGATCGGTACCGCGCCGCGCAGGCCGACCCAGCTGATGAAGCCCTTTTCACGGCCGTGGAAGGCCTTGAACGGCAGCAGCGCGGCGACCACCGACAGCGGCCTGGCAACCACGATCATCCACAGCGCCAGGCCCAGTGCCGGCAGGGCGATGGGCAGCAGGTCGTGGGGCGTGACCAAAAGGCCCAGCACCAGGAACATGCCGATCTGCGCAAGCCAGGCCATGCCGTCGAGCATGTGCAGGATGCCGTGGCGGCTGCGTACCGGCTTGTTGCCCAGCACCAGGCCGCACAGGTAGACGGCGAGGAAGCCGCTGCCGTGCAGGGCGTTGGTCAGCGAGAACACCGCAAGGCCGCCGGCTATCACCAGGATCGGGTACAGGCCGCCGGCCAGGTTGATGCGGTTGACCAGTTGCAGCATCAGCCAGCCGCCGCCCAGGCCCAGCAGCGTACCGATGCCGAATTCGCGCAGCAGGTGGGTGAGCAGGCTCCAGTGCAGGCCGGTCTGGCCGCTGGCGATCATGTCGATCAGGGTGACGGTGAGGAACACCGCCATCGGGTCGTTGCTGCCCGACTCGATTTCCAGGGTGGCCGTGACCCGTTCGTTGAGGCCTTTGCCGCCGAGCAGCGAGAACACTGCCGCAGCGTCGGTGGAGCCGACGATGGCGCCGATCAGCAGGCCCTGGATCATGCTCAGGTTGAACAGCCAGGCGGCGACCATGCCGGTCAGCGCGGTAGTGATCATCACGCCCACCGTGGCCAGCGACAGCGCCGGCCACAAGGCTACGCGAAAGCTGGCTACCCGAGTGCGCAGGCCGCCGTCGAGCAGGATCACCGCCAGCGCCAGGTTGCCCACAAGGTAAGCGGTCGGGTAGTTGTTGAAGATGATGCCGCCGCCATCCACGCCGGCGACCATGCCGACGGCGAGGATGATGACCAGGATCGGGATGCCCAGGCGCGATGACAGCGAGCTGACCAGGATACTTGCACCCACCAGCAATGCGCCGATCAAGAACAGGCTGTTGATGGTGCTTGCATCCAAAGGCAGGTACTCCGGGACAGCGGGGGAATGAGGGACGTGCAGCCGTGAACTAGCAGGTCGCGTGCCAATCGATTCTAACCTGATGAATTGGCAGGCTGTAAAGCGTTTCCGCATATGAAAAAAGGCACCTCGAGAGGTGCCTTTTCTTGTGTTGCGTGAAGCTGTGGGAGCGGGCTTGCCCCGCGATGGCGCCCGTCAGGACAGCGGCGTCGCCAGATCCTAC
This sequence comes from Pseudomonas sp. TWI923, assembly GCF_039673365.1. Taxonomy (NCBI): domain Bacteria; kingdom Pseudomonadati; phylum Pseudomonadota; class Gammaproteobacteria; order Pseudomonadales; family Pseudomonadaceae; genus Pseudomonas; species Pseudomonas sp. TWI923. The sequence goes on from NZ_JBDJLM010000004.1 coordinate 83,704, forward strand.
GCTATCGCGGGGCAAGCCCGCTCCCACAAAGGCCAATCAAGCCTGCTTCACTTCACGCATCGGCTTGCCCTTCACCGGTGCATCGCCCGCCACGTAGTACTTGGCGGTGCTGCGCGGCAGTGGCTTGCGGCCACGGATCTTGTCGGAGATTTTCTCGGCGATCATGATCGTGGTGGCGTTGAGGTTGCCGGTGATGATCAGCGGCATGATCGACGCGTCGACCACACGCAGGCCCTGCATGCCATGCACGCGGCCTTCGCCATCCACTACCGCCATGTCGTCGGTGCCCATCTTGCACGAGCAGGACGGGTGGAAGGCGGTTTCGGCGTGCTCGCGGATGAACTTGTCCAGCTCTTCGTCGGTTTGCACGTGGGCGCCCGGGCTGATCTCACGACCGCGGTACGGGTCCAGCGCTGGCTGGGCCATGATTTCGCGGGTCAGGCGGATGCCGTCGCGGAACTCTTGCCAGTCCTGCTCGGTGGACATGTAGTTGAACAGGATGCTCGGGTGCTGGCGCGGGTTCTTCGACTTGGCCTGGATGCGACCACGGGCAGGCGAGCGCATGGAGCCCATGTGCGCCTGGAAACCGTGCTCTTTCACGCCGTTGGAGCCGTTGTAGTTAATCGCTACCGGCAGGAAGTGGTACTGGATGTTCGGCCACTTGAACTCAGGGCGAGTACGGATGAAACCACCGGCCTCGAACTGGTTGCTGGCGCCGATGCCGGTGCCGTTGAACATCCACTCGGCGCCAATGGCCGGCTGGTTCCACCACAGCAGCGATGGGTACAGCGACACCGGCTGGGTGCAGGCGTACTGCAGGTACAGCTCCAGGTGGTCCTGCAGGTTCTCGCCGACGCCCGGCAGGTCGTGGACCACCGGGATGTCGAGGCTTTCCAGCAGGGCGCGCGGGCCGACGCCGGAACGCTGCAGCAGCTGCGGCGAGGCGATGGCGCCGGAGCTGACGATGACTTCCTTGCGCGCACGGGCTTCGACACGCTCTTCGCTGTCGCCGACCAGGTAGGTCACGCCAACGGCGCGCTTGCCGTCGAACAGCACGCGGTCGCTCAGGGCGTGGGTGACGATGGTCAGGTTCGGGCGCTTCTTGGCCTGGTCCAGGTAGCCACGGGCGGTGCTGGAGCGGCGGCCGTTCTTGGTCACCGAACGGTCCATCGGGCCGAAGCCTTCCTGCTGGTAGCCGTTCAGGTCTTCGGTGCGCGGGTAGCCGGCTTGCACGCCTGCTTCGACCATGGCGTGGAACAGTGGGTTGTTGCCGGCCTTGGGCGTGGCAACGCTGACCGGGCCTTCGCCGCCGTGGTAGTCGTTGGGGCCGATGTCGCGGGTTTCCGCTTTGCGGAAGTACGGCAGGCAGTCCAGGTAGGTCCAGTCTTCCAGGCCCGGCAGTTCAGCCCAGCCGTCGAAGTCCATGGCGTTGCCGCGGATGTAGCACATGCCGTTGATCAGCGAAGAGCCACCCAGGCCCTTGCCACGGCCACATTCCATGCGGCGGCCGTCCATGAACGGCTCCGGGTCGGTCTCGTAGGCCCAGTTGTAGCGGCGGCCCTGCAGCGGGAAGGCCAGGGCGGCCGGCATCTGGGTGCGGAAGTCGAAGCGGTAGTCGGGGCCGCCGGCTTCCAGCAGCAGGACGGTGACGCTGGCGTCTTCGGTCAGGCGGGTGGCCAGGGTGTTACCGGCCGAGCCGGCACCGACGATGATGTAATCGAATTCATGGGACATGAAAGTACCCTCGTTTGGCGGTGATCAGGGAGCGGAAACGCCCGTGCGCAAGGGCACGGGCGTGGCTGGACAGGGCCTTAGAAGACCGAGTTGTAGCCGCCCAGCTCGACCTGGACCGACTTGATGCGAGTGTATTGAGCCAGCGAGCTGACACCGTTCTCACGGCCGACGCCCGACTGCTTGTAGCCGCCAACCGGCATTTCTGCCGGCGACTCGCCCCAGGCGTTGATCCAGCAGATGCCGGCTTCCAGCTGGTGGATGATGCGGTGGGCGCGGCTGATGTCGTTGGTGCAGACGCCGGCGGCCAGGCCGTATTCGGTGTCGTTGGCACGGCGGATGACTTCTTCCTCGGTCTCGTAGCTGAGGATGCTCATCACTGGGCCGAAGATCTCTTCCTTGACGATGGTCATGTCGTCGGTGCAGTCGGTGAACACGGTCGGGGCAACGAAGGCGCCCTTGGCGAAGTCACCCTCGGTCAGACGCTCGCCGCCGCACAGCACGCGGGCACCTTCTTCTTTGCCCTTGGCGATGTAGCCCAGCACGCTTTCCATGTGGGCGAAGCTGACCAGTGGGCCGAAGTTGGTGTTCTCGTCTTCCGGGTTGCCGACGCGGATGCGGGCAACGCGCTCGGCGATCTTGGCTTCGAAGGCCGCTTTCATCGAGGCAGGGATGAACACGCGGGTGCCGTTGGTGCAGACCTGACCGGAGCTGTAGAAGTTGGCCATCATGGCGATGTCGGCGGCCTTGTCCAGGTCGGCGTCGGCGCAGATGATCAGCGGCGACTTGCCGCCCAGTTCCATGGTGACTTCCTTGAGCGTCGAGCTCGAAGCGCTTGCCATGACTTTCTTGCCGGTGGTGGTGCCGCCGGTGAACGAGACTTTCTCGATGCGCGGGTGTTCGGTCAGCCAGGTGCCGACTTCACGGCCGCTGCCGGTCAGGACGTTGAACACGCCGTTCGGCAGGCCGGCTTCGGTGTAGATCTCGGCCAGTTTCAGGGTGGTCAGCGAGGTGACTTCCGATGGCTTGAAGATCATCGCGTTGCCGGCGGCCAGGGCCGGGGCGGATTTCCACAGGGCGATCTGGATCGGGTAGTTCCACGCGCCGATACCGGCGGTCACGCCCAGCGGCTCGCGGCGGGTGTAGACGAAGGACGACTCGCGCAGCGGGATCTGCTCGCCTTCGATGGCCGGTACCAGGCCTGCGTAGTACTCCAGCACGTCGGCGCCGGTGACGATGTCGACGTAGCGGGTTTCGGAGTACGACTTGCCGGTGTCCAGGGTTTCCAGCTGGGCCAGCTCGTCGTTGCGCTCGCGCAGAATGTCGACGGCGCGGCGCAGGATGCGCGAACGCTGCATGGCAGTCATGGCAGCCCAGACTTTCTGGCCGCGTTCGGCGCTTTCGACGGCCTTCTCGACGTCCGCCTGGGTGGCGCGCTGCACGTGGGCGAGGACTTCGCCGGTGGCCGGGTTGATGGCTTCGAAGGTGGCATCGCTGCCAGCGTCGACGTAAGCGCCATCAATGTAGAGTTTTTGCGTTCCGAAACGGGCCATAGTGTCCTCGCAAGTGCAGTGTGTGGTTGGCTGCCGCGTCACGCTCCTGCCGGTTGGCCAGTGGCTGTGCGCGGTGTTTCAGCGGCCTGGTCGTTGGTGCCCAGGGTGTGCTGTTTAGCCAGTTGTAGATCCATGTATTCGTAAGCAATCCGTATTGCCTGGTCGGTGTCGAATGCGTCACCCGACAAGGCGCCACGCAACCATAGGCCGTCGATCAGGGCCGCCAGCCCGCGGGCAGCCTTGCGCGCATGGTAGAGCGGCAGGGCGCGGCGGAACTGGCAGCACAGGTTGGAATACAGGCGGTGATCGTTGATCCGCTGCAACCTGTGCAAAGACGGCTGGTGCATGCTGGAGGCCCAGAAGGCCAGCCAGGTTTTCATTGCCGGGCCGTTCACCTGGCTCGCATCGAAGTTGCCTTCGATGATCACCTTCAGGTGAGCGCGCGGGCTGTCGTCCGTCAGGGCCTGGCGACGTGCGGCCACGCCCTCGTTGAGCATGCTCATGATGTAGCCCATCGTCGCTGCGATCAGGCCGTTCTTGTCCTGAAAGTAGTGACTGATGATGCCGTTCGACACGCCGGCCAAACGGGCAATCAGCGCAATGCTGGCGTCCCCCAGTCCGACCTGATCGACCGCCTGCAGGGTGGCTTCGATCAACTGCTGGCGGCGGATGGGTTGCATACCGACCTTGGGCATCTTGCTATCTCCTCAGGCCTGCGAGCAGACGACGGGCGGCTGACTCGGCGAAGGCCAGTCTATTTTGTTTTGATTGAACGTTCAATCAATAAAGAATAAGCTCTGCGACAATTTGTGCCATTGACAGTTTTCAAGCGGTCAACGGGACACGGATTGACACCCCAGGAAATCGCGTAACCCCCGGAATACAAGGCGTTGACGGGCATGAGCGATGCAAAGACAGATTCTGCCGAGCGGTCACAGGCTGCGCGGTCGGCCCTTGGAGCGGGCCTGGTGGCTGTGGCGAATGCGCACACTCCTCAACGGAGATGCGGATCGGCGACAGGTCACCCGTCTGTTTTCTTGCAGCGTTTCTAATCGGGATCACGGTTTCCAGGGTGCCTTTTATAACACCTGACGCTGTAGGGCTATTGCACCAATTGCGTCGGACATAACTGTTTAGCCTCCACTGCCGCACTGCCCGGAGCATTCGTGCAATGAGTTCTGCTTCCCTAACCAACCCCCCTGCCGAGCGGGTACGGGTCAACCGCGTGGTGTTCTACACCTCGGCGCTGCTGATCCTCGTTCTGACGGCCTTGCTGATCGCTGTACCCGAAACCGCCGGCCAGGTGCTTGGTGTCGCCCAGAAATGGCTGACCCGTACCTTCGGCTGGTACTACATGCTGGTAATCTGCGGTTACCTGCTGTTCGTCGTTTACCTGGCCTTCTCCGACTACGGCAAGCTCAAGCTGGGCGGCAAGGACGACACCCCCGATTTCAGCTACGGCGCCTGGGCCGGCATGCTGTTCTCCTCCGGCATCGGTATCTCGCTGCTGTACTTCGGCGCGTCCGAGCCGCTGGACCACTACTTCAACCCACCGGAAGGCACGCCTGCCAGCCTCGAGGCCGCGCGCCAGGGCCTGCAACTGACCTTCCTGCACTGGGGCCTGCACGGCTGGGCGATCTACGCCCTGGTGGGCCTGGCCGTGGGCTACTTCGCCTACCGCCACAACCAGCCGCTGGCACTGCGCTCGGCGCTGTACCCGCTGGTCGGTGAGCGTTGGGTCAAGGGCGGTGCCGGCCATGCCGTGGACATCTTCGGCATGTTCGTCACCCTGCTGGGCCTGGTGACCAACCTGGGGATCGGTTCGATGCAGGTGGCCTCGGGCCTCGAGTACCTGTTCGGCATGGACCACAGCAAGACCAACCTGCTGGCGGTGATCCTGACCATGGCCGGCGTGGCCACCATCGCTGCGGTGTCGGGCGTGGAGAACGGCATTCGTCGTTTGTCCAACCTGAACATCCTGCTGTTCAGCGGCCTGCTGATCTTCGTGCTGCTGGCCGGCAACACCTTGCACCTGTTCAACGCCTTCGTGCAGAACATCGGCGATTACCTCAACGGCATCGTGCTGAAGACCTTCGACCTCTATGTGTACGAAGGCGCAGGTGACAAGTCCGAGCGCTGGCTGGGCCTGTGGACCGTGTTCTACTGGGCCTGGTGGATCTCCTGGGGCCCGTTCGTCGGCATGTTCATCGCCCGTATTTCCAAGGGCCGTACCGTGCGTCAGCTGGTCAGCGGCGTGCTGCTGATCCCGCTGGGCTTCACCCTGGCCTGGCTGTCGATCTTCGGTAACACCGCGCTGGACCTGGTGATCAACCAGGGCGCCGTGGAGCTTGGCAAGACTGCGCTCGAACAGCCGTCGATGTCGATCTACCAGTTACTCGAATACTTCCCAGCGTCGAAAATCGTCATCGGTGTAGCGGTGTTCGTCGGCTTCGTGCTGTTCCTCACCCCGGCCGACTCGGGCGCGGTGATGATGGCCAACCTGTCGTGCAAAGGCGGCAAGGTGGACGAAGACGCTCCGCACTGGATGGTGGTGTTCTGGTCGGTGGTGATCACCCTGGTGACCATCGGCCTGCTGTTCGCCGGTAACTTCGAAGCCATGCAGACCATGGTGGTGCTGGCTGGCCTGCCGTTCTCGGTGGTACTGGTGCTGTTCATGTTCGGCCTGATGAAGGCGATGAAGCAGGACGTCGCCGTCGAGAGCGAGCGCGCCGAACTGGCCGCCCGTGGCCGTCGCGGCTTCAGCGAGCGCCTGAGCCAGCTGGACCTGCAGCCGACCCAGGCCGTGGTGCAGCGCTTCATGGACAAGCAGGTCAGCCCGGCGCTCAAGGAAGCCGCCGAACAGCTGCGCACCCTGGGCTTCGAGGTCGAGACCCGTGTTGGCCAGTCGCGCAACATGATGGGCCTGCGGGTGATGATGGAAGAGGGCAACCCCTTCGTCTACGAAGCCAGCCTGGACGGCTACCTGGCCGCGCCGAGCGAGGCGCCGGTCGAAGGCGAGCCAGAGGTGCAGCAGCGCTTCTACCGCGCCGAGGTGTACCTGCACGACGGCAGCCAGGAATACGACCTGATGGGCTTCACCCGCGAGCAGATCGTGCGTGACGTGCTTGATCAGTTCGAAAGCCACCGCCAGTTGTTGGGGCGTGTGTACAGCTGATTGCTGTTGCTGTGAGGCAGAGGCCCGGTTCGAAAGAACCGGGCCTCTTTTGTTTCTTGCAGGTGATCGTTCAGCTGGATGATTAACCTGCGCAGCATTAAGTAGTGCCTCCCGTCTTTCGCGAAATCGCACCCTCGGTGATCCATTCATCACCAAGGGTGACCTCGCATGCCAATCGAAACCAGAACCACACCGGACTACCAGCGCGCGGTGTCGCTGGCGTTCGCTGATCGCCCGACCTTGCGCCAGTTGGCCTCGCAGCAGGCCTTGCAAGTGCTTGCTGCGCGACTACGTGGCATTGCCGACGCCCAGTTACCGGATGCAGGCCCTGTCATCCTGGACATACCCTACGACGGGGCTGTCACTGGCCAGTACCGCCCTTATGATTCCTGGGTCTCGCGGCCACTGGTTGATGCTTTGCTCGATGCCCTGCGTCAGGGCTGCAAGCTGGAGGCGCTGGGATTGGCAGGGGGAAGTTTCTCTGTCCGGGTTGCACCGCCATATTTCATGCGTGATGCCGCCGGCGAGTCGTTGGAGTTTGTCTCGGTAGCTGTGGACGGTGTGCTGGCTGAGCTGAACCAACTGGTGTCGACACTGCCAGACCGGTTTCGCCAGGCTCAGGTCGACTACTGGGCGGCCGTCGGCTTCCATGGCGTTAGCCGGGATCGCTGGCTTGCGCAGGTCATCAAGTCGACCCTGCTGCAAAGCCTGCCTCTGCAAGACCTCAATGCCCAGCAACGTGACTGCGTGTTGGGGCTGCTCAAGGGAGGGGCTCAGCTACCTTCGGTGTTCAGCGTCGAAGTGCAACTGAACGATGGCGGTGACAGCGTCAACCAGTTGCAGACGCAACTGCTCGTGCGCGGCGAGTGGGATGAAGGCGAGCAGGTGCTGTGGTGCGCCCCCAGCGGGGTGGTCAAAGGGTTTTCCGGCTACGATGCCTTCGCCATGGCATTGCGCGATGAGTTGGCCGAGACCCAGCGTTTCACCTCGTTGACTTGGCGCCGCCATGAATGCACTGGCGATGTGTTTGCCGTGCAATGCGCCCTTTTGCTTGAGCGCATGCTAGGCCAGGTGGATCGCTGGCAGGTTTCGACGTTCGATGATGTGGCGTCGATGGAGCAATTCTATTTGGGCGTCAGCGACCCTGCGCAGTGGTTCATCGCCGGTTATCACGCTGCGGACGAGGCCGGCGTCTCGACGCCATTTGGGCTCTACCGCGCGCAGGCACAAGACAAGTTTGCGTTCCAGTGCGGGCTGTTCGAGCTGGCTCTGGCGCAGGCCGAGTCGCTAGGCAGCTCTGCCCTCGATGGTGTCGAAGACCTGCACAGCTACACCGATGCGCAGCTCAGGCAGCAGATGTTGCTGGATCAACCCGATGAAGCGAACTACCACGGCAACGACCTGCTGCTGACCCTGACCACTGCGCGGGGCGTGCCGGGAGGGGCGGGCGTGGGCCCTGGGGATGGCGTCATCGAAACCCGCAGCATCACGCTGACCGAGTTCGCCATCGGCAACCTGAGCGCGCTGGGCGATGCAGTGATCACCAAGATCGAGCATCGTGAAAAGCAACTGATCGCCCCCTGGTTGACTGCCGACTATCTACGATCACTGGTCGAGCGCGTGGACATCGGCGCTCGCTACCCCAGCTATGTGTCCGAGCAGCTCGACCCTGCCCTGCAGCCGGAGCGGGTCACCCGCTTTGCCCGCGAATGGCGCTGCTCCCTGCTGTTCACTGCCCTGGGCGCCAAGCTGGGCGGCACGCTGGGTGAGGCAGGCCTGCAAGCTATCGTCGACTATTGTGCTGGGCGGGTAGATGCCCAGCGTCCCAGAACCACGCTTATGCCGCTGGCGTTTCAGCGCGCGGAGGATCATCCGGCCCCGGATCTGGTCATGGGCATGTTCGTGCTGCACTCGGTCGAGCCGTTTTCGTTGGTGCTTTATCGGCCGCTTTACGGCCAGCAGGCCTTGACCGAGTTCTCGGGGTTCGAGGCGCTGATGGCGGCGATTCGCGACGATAAGGCGCTTGGCGAAAGTGTCCTGCAATGGCTCGATCCCCAGGCTCGTCCGGTGTACGACCATGGTGGGTTCTTCGAGCCACACCTGGGGACACCGATCATTGATACCTCGCTGTCACCGGCCCGGGCAGATCCGCCGACCTTGGCCCGGCTGCCCTGGGTCGTGGAAGTCGATCGGCTGATGTACGACGCCAACCGTCGCTTGCTGGTCGAGTTGGCTGGCCGGCAATCGGTCTCTACTCGCCAGAGCCGCTGGGCCTTGTTACAGCGGGGCGCCTGGTTGCTGTTCGATGTGGCCACGCTGTTGCTGCGCGGGCCGATTGCCACGGTCGCCTGGCTGGCGCAGTCGGTGCTGGGGGTTGTGCACGATACGCAGGCATTCTCCGAGGGCAGCGAGTTCGAGCGCAGCGCGGCGGTGGTGGATGTGCTGCTGAATCTGGGCATGGCGCTGGCGCATGTACGCTTGCCGACGACCGATCTTGTCGGGCCGCCGCACGTGGTTAAACCACTGCCACGGCTTGCCTTGGCCAGCACTGACAGCCGGCTGGCGGTAATGCCCGTACAAGGCGAGGCGTCCCAGCTGGCCAGCCGTTCGAGTCAGGTGCTGGATTTCTCCTGGCGAGGCGCACAGGGGGTCAATGTGCTGACCTCCCAGGAGCGCAGGTCGCTTCGCGGTCTGGCTTCGGTCGTGGATCTGACGGGGGTGTCGCAGGAGGCCTCGGGGACCTATCAGGTGCAGGGCCGGCATTACCTCTTGCTTGCCGGTGATACCTACCAGGTCGAATTGCTGGGAAGCGCTGCACGCATCGTGGGGCCGCAGGATGCGCATGGGCCCTGGCTTGTACGGGAGCAGGGAGACTGGCGCATCGATACCAGGTTGCGACTGGCGGGGGGCGGGCCTAAGGGGCGTCTGGAGCTGACGCAACAGAAGAACAAGAGCGACTTCGAGCAGTTGAACCAGCGCCAGAACGCGTTGCTTGCAGAGCGCAACATCCTGGGTGATTTTTTCGCAGCGAGCAAGGACAAGTCCAAGGCCAAGGAAGCAGAACTCGATCGACTGCGTCAGCAGGCCAAGTTGATCACCGATCCTGGCCTGGCAGATAAGTTCGATCAGCGGATCGCCAGGGTCAAGGGAGAAGTTGCCAGTGCGAAGGCGCTTGTCATGGATGACCTCAAGAAGTTGCTGGACTACACCGTAAGGTTGGATGACGTGCTGACTTCAATGACTGAGCAGCGCTTTGCATCTCAGGCTTTGATCGCTGTGCTTCCCCGTCAGCGTGGCGTCATACGTCATGATTTGATCAGTTACGGCGTGGCGCTCTACAACGAGACCGTGGAGCGGGTTAACGAGGTAGATCTGCCTGGTGTGCTCAATGGTATGGCCGCCAAGCCGGAGGGTGCCGAACAGCTGGAGCGTTATCGGTTTGCCAGGGCGCAGTTGGAAAAAGTGCTGAGCTGGCAGCTGGATCTGATCGAAATCTCCGAGGTGCTGGATGTGCTGGCCGAGAGCTTGCCGAAAGACGGTATCGTGCTATGGGACGCGGCGCTTGATGCGAGGGTGGAGAAGCGTGAAGTCCTGCAGTCCCTGCAAGAAAGCCGCAAGCTCAGCGGCGTCGGTTTGCGCCTGCGGAGCTTGCTGGATCTTGGTGAGCTGAGCCTGGATCGTGTGGCCCCGGTGGAAGAGCGGGAATTGATCCAGGCGCTGGATTATCTGGCCGGGGACGAGCTCAAGAGCGCAGGCGCCGCCCATGAAAGGGTGATCACTGCCGACGGCCTGTCATTGACCACTCAACAGCAGGTGCTGGGTAGCACCTTGCAGACCTACCGGAGCACCCGAGTGCGCTTGGATTATCTGGCCGAAACCTGTCCCGAGCTGTTGGTAGAGGCCAAGGTCGGGCAATACAAGGACGTGCTGCACAGGCTGACCAGCCAGGCCGAACAACTGCTTGCGCAGGTGGTGCGCGAGCTTGAGCTATCGATACCGGCGCAGCCCAGGACGCGTCTTTATGCCCAGCGCCCTGGCACCTTGCGCATGGCGCGTACCTATGACGGGCGCAGTGTGGTGGGCGCGGAAGTCGAGGTCTCTGGCGAGCGGGTTGTCCAGCAGCATGATGTCACTGGTCGGCAGGTGCTGCGCACGTTCCGCCAGGACGGCGATACGTTCGTCGAGCAACGTCCTGCCGTGGAGGAGGAGCAAGGCAGCGAGGCAACGGTCGATACTGGTCACGCCAGGGGTAAAGCCAGGGCCGCGTTGAGGCAGGTCAGCGGTGTGATCAGCCTGGTGCGCCAGTATGCCGAGGCACTAGACCCCTTTGGTATCCGTACCATCATCGCCAATCATGTCAGCCAGCTAAAGGAGGCTGAGCAGCTGCTGGCGCGGGCTGGCATCGAAAGTGAGTTCGGCAGTCGTCTGGCCGACGACATCGAGCGGCTGGAATCGGTGCAGCGGGACTACCTGATTTCCACTTACACCTCGACCAGTCATCCTTCGGCCAGCGGCCTCAGGTTCCTGGTTGAACAGGAGCAGGTTCGTATCACGCGGACCGTGAGCCGCAAGCCACTGGGGGGCCGTGATTTTCTCGACGTGTTCGAGATCAGACGCGTGCCTGCGCCCGGCAAGGCCAAAGGTATGGGGCTATGGGAAGCGCACTTCCACTACCCGGCCGCCGACACGCCTGCGCGGGCGTTCAGCAAGGGGCACCTCAAACTGTGGGCGCAGCGCGCGCTGGGGCGAGAGGCGCAGCTGCGCGCGGCTGCCAGCACCGGTGAACTGCTGGCCATCTATCGCGGTAACCTGCGCTGGGCGGATGTCGAGGGCGTGATTCCTTTCGAGTGAAGGGCTGGCGCGTATTAGGGCGCGTGTACAGTTGACGCCCGGCGGCTGAAAGCAACAAGGCCCTGTGCGTGAGAACAGGGCCTTGTTGCTTTCGAGATCGCAGGGCGTAAACCTTCATCCGGCTTGCCATATGTAATACCTGCAACGGGAGCGCGCGACTGCATTCTTGAGCCTTTCTCGAGAAGGAGCCGTTCGATGCCCACTCCACCTATCGCCAACTTCAATCTCAAACATGCCTGCGCCAGGCAGTTCGCCGCTCGCCCCACGTTGCGCCAGGTTGCCAGTCAGCGAATCCTCACGCTACTGGTAGAGCAACTGCCTTGGCTCGCCAGCGTTGAGCCGGCGCTGACCGACGCGGCGCCGTTCATGCTCGACAGCCCGGATCCCGAAACCGCGTACTGGACGACGGCGCCACTGGTCGACGTGGTGCTGCACTCGTTGCTGAGCGGCACGAAGCTGGACCTGGAGCCGCTTGGCAAGCGTACCTATAACCTGGGGTTGAGCAGTCCCTATCGCTTTGCTGGCTCGCAGAGTGAACTCGATACTCGCTCGTTGATGGGGATGTCGGGCCCGCTCAACGATTTGGTAACGGCGTTGCCTGAGTACTTCTGTCAGGCGCAGATCGATTACTGGAATGGCGCGCCTTACGCGGCCCCCGATGGCTACGCTGTCAGTCGGCATTGCTGGATGCAGCAGGCGTTGCGTATGGCCCTGCTGGGCAATGTCGGTCAGCAACGGCTGACGGATGCAGCCAGGACCTGCGTCTACGAAATGCTGTCGGGTCGATTTGTCAGCATTCAGGCCCAGGCCATCGAAGTAGTCATGCGCAGTGCGCAGGCTGATCGCAGCGTCCTGCTCCCGGATTTGCTGGTGGCCCTTGAGCGCGATGAGGACAGTCTGCTGCTGTGGAGCCCACCTTCGGGCAAGGTGCGCGCCTATGCCGACGCGCAGGCCTTTGGCGAAGCCCTGCGGGACTTCATGGCCCGCGAACATCGCTTCGACAGCCTCACTTGGAACACCTACGCCCTGCAAGGCGATGCGTTCATGCAACAGTCGGCGTTGCTGCTTGGCTGGTTGCTGACTCGCCTGGACCACATACGCTGGTCCAGGCTTGCCAGCGTTGAGCAGATGGAGGCGGTGTACTGGCAGTTGTCCGATCCGTCCGAAGTGTTCTTCAACGAGTCGTACTTTTGCGATCCGGGTGTTGAGCTGGCAGTGCCTGACTGGCTGTCTGGCGCTACCTCCGAGGATCGTTTCGACTACCAGGCGGCCGTGCTGGATTTGGCTGTCGATCAGGCGCTGTCCGGCTCAGCCTCGTCCCGGGACGGTCTGCTCGACCTGCAGGCCTATGCCCGTCAACGCCTGCGCGAACAACTGCTGGCTGATTATCCGGTGGAGGCCAATTACTTTTCCGACGACTTACTGCTGACTGTGCGAGAAAGCTACGGTGTGCCAGGTGGCGTGGGTGTCGGACCTGGCGATGGGGTCATCGTTACCCGCACCATGACCTTGACCGAGCTTGCCATCGGCAACCTGAGCGCGCTCGGACATTCGACCATCACTGCAATCAAGCATCGCACCGGCCAGGAGATCATGAGCTGGTTGACGCCCGGTTATCTCAAGGACCTCGTGGAAAAGGTGGATATCGGCGCTGGCTACCCGACCTATGTCCAGGCCACTTTGGATGATGCGCAAAAGCGCGACGAGCGGATCAGTTTGTTTGCTCGCGAGTGGCGCAACCGGCTGCTGTTCGATGCCCTGAGCTTGAGGATCGAAGGCGGGCTGAGCAAAGAAGCATGGCAGGCATTGGCGGAGTTCTGTCGGAGCAACCGCGATCTCAAGGCCAACGTCGATATCGCTGCGCTGGCGTTCTCTGTCCCGGCCTTCAGGGCCCGCGACACGGTGAGTGGGATGTTTGTCATACGCCTGGCGCATCCTGCGGCGTGGCTGCTCTATCGGCCCCTTTACGGGCAAGACTCGCTGCGCCAGTTCAGCGACGCCACGGCGTTGATGGCAGCAATTGCCGACGAAGATGCGCTGCAGAGCACTGTGTTGACCTGGATGGAGACAGACGCCAGGGCGGTGTACCAGAACGGAGGTTTCAAGCACCCCCATCTGCTCGGCGAGGCACTGGAAGGCGTTCTGGAGGTTGCGGTACCAGGGGGCTCGGCGGTAGTAGAAGGTACCTCCGAGCCGGCAAGGATCAAGTTCACGCCTTGGTTGGCAGACGTCGATACCCATCTGTTCGTCGCCGGCAAGCAGGTGCTCGTGACACTGGCCAAACGCGACTCGGTGTCGACGCGCGAGAGCCGCTGGGAGCGCCTGAAGGAAGGTGCCTGGTTGCTGTTCAATGTGGTGGCGCCAGTGCTGAAAGGGCCGGTGGCGACCGTGACGTGGTTGGCACTGGCGCTGGAATCGGTCGAGGACGATGTAGCGGCATTGAAGCGCGGCAACGGTGCCGAGAAATCCCTGGCGATCCTGGACCTGGTGAGCAACCTTTCCATGATGTTATTGCATGGCGTTGTACCGAAGATCGAAGGCGCGAAGGATGAGCCAGAGGCCTTGGAGCCTATCGAGATGCTCGGCGGCGATGCGATTGGCGTGGCAGCGGCGGGGCCGGAACCGGTGGAAAAAGGCCGGGTGTACCTCGGTGGCGCGCTTCAGGAATCCGAAAGCAGTGTTGTCGAAATCGTCAGCGGCTGGGGCTCTGGCCCGGTGGCGAGCAGTCAGGCATTACAGCCGTTCGTCGCTACGGTGGACCTGCATGGGGTGATGGAGGACAGCCACGGTTTTTACCAGGTGGATGGGCAGCGTTATGTCGAGTTGTACGGCGAGCGCTATCAGGTGCGCCTGGACAGGGATGAGGTACGTATCGTCGGCCCGGGCGGGCGCGAAGGCCCATACCTGTGGCGTGGGCTGTCGTGGACGGTTCGCAAGGGGCTCTTCGGTGGCATGCCTAAGAAGTCGCGGACGCTCGCTGCGAAACAGAAGGAATTTGAAAGGTTGGTGGAGCTGGAAAGTCAGAACACCAAGGCCAACAACGTTTTGAAGGCAGAGACGGCGGCACAGGGACAAAGAGCCCGCACCCTGGAAGAGCAGTTGAATACGCACAAGGCCGGACTGCTGTCGGTGCAGGAAAATGCCGAGGGCAAGTTCAGCCAGGAGCAGATCGGCAAGTTGAGCGATTTTCACCAGGCGCAAATTGCCCAGAAGACCAGCGAGTTGCTTGACCTGCGCAAGCAGATGGCCATTCAGCGCGAGGCGTCCAGCGAATATGAGCGAAACAGTCTTAAGACGCTCGAGCAAATCAGCGAGCTACAGCGCCACCCTGGTATTGAGCGGCCGGTCAATTCACAGTTTCTGGAAGATAGCCGCCAGGACGGGCTGAAGGCATTGGCGGCCAACAGTTGGAACCTGTTCGAAGAGCTGCGCGAAGCCGTGGCGTATGAGCAGATCAAGAGCTTGATGTCGGCTTTGGATGGGCGTCGGATACACGAGGTGCTCGTGGAGTACCGTGCACTGCTCGGTCACCTGAAAAATGCGGTAAGCCTTCAGGAGCGTATGATCCAGGCCAGCCTCGATCTGGATTTCAGCTTGTCCCGTCTCGATCCGCAGACGCTCCTGTACGCCGCGCAAGAACCCTATACGGCCGCCAAAGTCGCCACGCTACGCAAACTCACCACAGAGCGCGTGCGTTTTCACCAGGCTTCGAACTACGTCGAACTTGCGTTACCGATGGACAAGACCAAGCAGCTCGAGCGGCAGGCGCGCTACCGAAAACAGCTGGGTAGTGATGGCTTGCGCAGTGCTGCGAGCAGTCACGGCTTGCTGCCTTTGAGCAACCTGTCGGCAGCGCAGCGGATCGAAATCCTGCAAACCGCCTGGGATGAGTACTCCACTGCAATCGTCAATGGCCTCGATATTGGCAGAGAGGGGGGCGCAGGGCTTGAGCGCGGCATGCTGGATGGCTATATGCGGCAGTTGCAAGCCCTGAAGGACATGGCCAGCGAACAGCTGAGCGAAGCCATTGCCGAGCAGGATAGCGGCCAGTTGTCCACTCGGCGGCAGGCCTACGGCAGAAGTGCTGCACCCCAGCATGCCGTGCGCACCGTGGATGGCGAGCTGGTGATCGCAAGCGAGCAAAAGGACGGCGATGTCATCCGGCTGAAGGTGGACGAGCCGATTACCGGCGTGCGTCTGCACACTTTCGAAAAGAGAGGTGATGCCTGGGAGGAGGTTGTCGCCGAGGTGCCAGAGCCTTCGGGGGAGGGAGCTGTTGCCAGCGATGCCAGGATACAGGCCGAGGCGTTGCTGGCCGAGGACCAGCAGGTCGAGGTCAAGGCCATGCATTACGTTGCAAGCGATGTGCGAGACAGCGAGTTGAAGAGGTTGCTGGACGAGCATGACAAAGCCCTGCGCAGTGCCAGCGCCGCACTGGCCAGGGTAGGCGAGGATGACGCCAAGGCCGTGATGGCGCGTTTGAGTGAGCGCATCGAGTATTGGACGGCACGACGCACGGCCTTGCTCACCCAACACTATCTGCAAACACGCTACCCAGGTGCGCGGGCGCTCGCGTTCCTGCACCGGCAAGGGCTGATCAAGGTGACGTACGAGGGGCCCCGACAGCGGATTGCCAACGGTACAGCCATGGACGAGTACAGCATCAAGCACTTGAGATACCCCGGGGACGTCCAGGGCGTACCGCTCTGGGCTGCGCACTTTCACTTCAGCGATCAGGCCGCTCCAGCCCATGCGTTCACCCGGGCGCACCTGAAAACCTGGCAACAGCGCTTCTACGGTCGTGTCGAAGCCCTCGAGCTGGCCAGGCAAGGTGAGCGTATACACCGGGGACCGCTCACCTACGAGCAGGTGAAGGGCATCATCCCGTTCGCTTGATTGAATGCAGGCAGGGGTCAGCGGTTATGGTAAAGCCCGTGCCCGCCATGGGCAGGCATGGCCTGGTTGCCACGTTCGGCGATCATCTGGCGCAGCGGGATCAGTTCGATACCCTGGCCCTTGAGCCGGGGTATCTCACGCTCCAGCACTTGCAGGGTTTGCGGGTAGGGGTGGCCGATCAGCACGGCGGAGCCCTGCTTGTGGGCCAGGGCCACGCCTTGCTGCAATTGAGCCGTGATCGCCTCGGGCGTGCGCACGTCGTCCAGGAATACATCCCGCGACACATGCGCCAGGCCGATGCGCTGGGCCTCGGCCGCCGCCACGGTGGCTGCGCTGGTGCGGCTGTCGACGAAGAACAGGTGGCGTTGCTGCAGTTCGCCCATCAGCCAGGCCATGGGTTCACGCTGGGCCGTCATGCGGCTGCCCATGTGGTTGTTGATGCCCGCTGCGTAAGGGACCTTGGCCAGGGCGGCTTGCAAGCGACTGGCCAGTTCCGGCAGTGGCGTACCGGGGTGCCAGGCATAGGGGCCGGTGGCCGGGTCCATGGGCATGTGCAGGATCACCGTCTTGCCGGCCTTGTGGGCCTGGCGGGCGAAGTCGCAGGCGTGAGGGGTGTCGGGCATGATCGCCATCGTGACCGGGCCAGAGAGGGCGAGGGTACGGCTGTCACGCTCGCTGCTCTGGCCCAGGTCGTCGATGATGATGCTCAGGTAGGCCTTGTTGGCTGGTGCCGCTTGCGCGACGCCGGCCAACAGGCAGCACAGCAGTAACAGCAGATAACGCATGGCCGCAGGTCAATCGCCCTTGGTGATGTTCAGGCCCTTGAGCAGGCTCAGCGCCTGGCTGAGCTGGAAGTCGTTGTCCTGCGGGCGCTCCTTGCGCTTGGCGCTGCCGGTCGGGCGGTCGGCGCCGCCGTTGCCGTTGCCCAGGTGGCCCTGCAGGTCGGCTTCCTTGAAGTTCTCGGTGTCGGTTTCGGCGGTGAGCTTGGCCGGGCGCACTTCGATGTCGGGGACGATGCCCTGGGCCTGGATCGAGCGGCCGTTGGGGGTGAAGTACAGCGCGGTGGTGAGCTTGAGCGCGCGGTCGTTGGCCAGCGGCAGCACGGTCTGCACCGAGCCCTTGCCGAAGCTGTCGGTGCCCATCAGCACGGCGCGCTTCTGATCCTGCAGGGCACCGGCGACGATCTCCGAAGCCGAGGCGCTGCCGCCGTTGATCAGGACCACCAGCGGTACGCCCTCGCTGGCGTCGGCCGGGTCGGCCGAGAAGCGCAGTTCGGAGTTGGCGATGCGGCCTTTGGTGTAGACGATCAGGCCCTTGGTGAGGAAGTGGTCGGCCACTTCCACCGCGGCTTGCAGCACGCCGCCGGGGTTGTTGCGCAGGTCGAGCACCACGCCGCGCAGCTTCTCACCGTTGTCCTTGCGCAGCTTGGCCAGGGCCTTGCCCACCTCTTCGCCGGTCTTGACCTGGAACTGGGTGATGCGGATATAGCCGTAGTCGTTCTCCAGCAACTGGCTCTTCACGCTCTTGACCTGGATCACCGCGCGGGTGAGGGTCACGTCGAATGGCGTGCCGCCGTCGCGCACCAGCGTGAGGACGATCTTCTCGCCGACCTTGCCGCGCATCTTGTCGACGGCTTCGGTCATGGTCTGGCCACGGGTCGGGGCGCCGTTGATCTTGACGATCAGGTCACCGGCCTGCACGCCGGCGCGGGAGGCCGGGGTGTCGTCGATCGGCGAAACGACCTTGATGAAGCCGTCTTCCTGGCCGACTTCGATGCCCAGGCCACCGAATTCGCCGCTGGTGCTTTCCTGCAGCTCCTGGAAGTCTTCAGGGCCGAGGTAGGCCGAGTGGGGGTCGAGGTTGCTGAGCATGCCCTTGATGGCGTTTTCCAGCAGGGTCTTGTCGTCGACGGGCTCTACATACGCGGCCTTGATGCGGTCCATGACCTCGGCGAAGGTGCGCAGCTCCTCCAGCGGCAGTGGCGCCTTGGCGGTCACCTCGGTGGCCGGCACCGTGGCCGGCTTGGCGGCAACGGCAGGCTTGGCCGGCTCGGCGGCGAGCGCCAGGGGCGCGCCGATGACCAGGGCAATGGTCAGGGCCAGCTGGGTGAGGCGAGGCGAGTGCAGCATGTCGAACGAACTCCTGATCCTGTAGGCGCCCCTTGCGGGAGCATCGGCCCGGCGTTTTCACGCGCCGTGCCGTAAAAGTAGTCGGTGTTAGCCGCGGCACCATTGCGCAGGGTCGGTGGGCCGGCCCTGCTGGCGAATCGCGAAGTACAGACCGGCGCTGTCCTGGCCGCCGCTGTCGCCCACGGTGGAGATGGCTTCGCCGGCCTTGACGATGTCGCCGGCGCTCTTGAGCAGGCTCTGGTTGTGGCCGTACAGGCTCAGGTAACCATTGCCGTGGTCGAGAATGACCAGAAGCCCGGCTCCGCGCAACCAGTCGGCGAATACCACGCGCCCGCCGTGTACGGCGCGTACCTGGGTACCGGCGCTGGCGCTGATCATCACGCCGTCCCACTTGGCCCGGGCATCGCTGCCGCGCATGTCACCAAAGCGTGCCAGCAGTCGACCATTGACTGGCCATGGAAGTTTTCCCCGGGCTGCGGAAAATGCACCGCCGTAGTTGGCGCCGTCGCTGGAAACCACCGGACCAAGCGTGGTGCGGGCCTTTTTCGGGGGCTCTTCCGGTTCGGCTTGCTGGTTGCGGGCTGCGGCGGCCAGGGCCTGTTCCTTGCGGCGCTTTTCTTCTTCCTGCTTGGCGAGCAGGGCGCGCTGGCGCGCTTCTTCTGCCTCGCGGGCCTGGCGTGCGAGGGTCTCCTCGATGGTCTTGAGCACTTTGCCCAGGTCGGCCTGGTCCTGCTCGCGGGACTGCAGCTTCTGGTCGCGCTCTTTCATGTCGCTGTTGAGCTTGGCCAGTACCTGCTGGCGCTTGTCGCGTTCGCTGACCAGCGCCTGGCGGCGGCTGTCGAGGTCGGCGCGCTGAGTGAGCAGTTGCTCCTGCTGGCGGCCGATGTCCTGCTCGACATTGGCCAACTGGCGCAAGGTCTCGTTGAAGGTGCGCAGTTGCTCGGTGCGCGCCTTGCTCAGGTAGTCGTAGTAGGTGAGAGTGCGGGCGAATTTCTCGGGGTTCTGCTGGTTGAGCAGCAGCTTGAGGTATTCCTCGCGGCCGTTGTTCTGGTAGGCCGAACGGGCCTGGACGGCAATCAGGCGTTGTTGCTCAACGCGGGCGCTCTGGAGTTTTTTTTTCTCGTGATCAAGGCGCTCCAGCTCGCCCTCGGTCTTTTTTAGTTCTTGCTGCAGTGCCTCCACCTGTTTTTCCAGGTTGCCGATGTCGGTCTCGGTGGACTTGAGGTCTTTCTGCACGCCGGACTTCTCCTCCTGGAGCTTGCCCAGCATCTTCTTCAGCTCGGCGATGTCCTGGCGGGTGGCGTCCAGCTGTTGCTGGGTCTGTGCGCGCTCGTCGGCGTAGGCCGGGGCGAGCAGGCATGACAGGGCGAGTAGGAACAGGGCGCGGAGCATGGGGTTGGGCGTACCAAGGATGGAGACTGGCCTAGTATGCCCGCGCGGGCTTGCAAAAAAAACGCCTCGCGGCATGTGCGGCGAGGCGTTTGTCTGGAATTCATCTGTTTTGGGCCTGCTGCGCAGGCCTATCGCGGCTCAAGGCCGCTCCTACAGGGGGACGCGATCTGCTGTAGGAGCGGCCTTGTGTCGCGATAGGGCCGCAAGGCGGCCCCAGTACACCGATCAAGCGTCGAGCAGAATCGACGTCCCGGTCATTTCGGCAGGCTTCTCCAGCCCCAGCAGCTTGAGCATGGTCGGCGCCACGTCGGCCAGCACGCCGCCCTCACGCACCTTGACCTTGCGCTTGCCGACATAGATGAACGGCACTGGCTCGCTGGTATGGGCGGTGTGCGCCTGGCCGGTGCAGGCGTCTTCCATCTGCTCGACGTTGCCGTGGTCGGCGGTGATCAGCGCTTCGCCGTCGACCTTTGCCAGTGCCTCGACGATGCGGCCGACGCAGGTGTCGAGGGCCTCGACCGCCTTGACCGCTGCCTCGAACACGCCGGTGTGGCCGACCATGTCGCCGTTGGCATAGTTGACCACGATCACGTCAAAACGCTGCTGCTCGATGGCCTCGACGATACGGTCGGTCACCTCGGGGGCGTTCATTTCCGGCTGCAGGTCGTAGGTGGCGACCTTCGGCGACGGGATCAGGATGCGCTCTTCGCCTTCGAACGGCTCTTCACGGCCACCCGAGAAGAAGAAGGTGACGTGGGCGTATTTCTCGGTTTCGGCGATGCGCAGTTGGGTCTTGCCGTTCTTCGCCAGGTACTCGCCGAGCACATTGTCCAGGCTGGATGGGGCAAAGGCCGCTGGCGCCGGGATTTTCGCCGAGTACTGGGTCAGGCCGATGTAGGCGGCCAGTTTTGGCAGGCGGGCGCGTGGGAATTCGTTGAAGTCGGGCTCGACGAACACCCGCGACAGCTCGCGGGCACGGTCGGCGCGGAAGTTCATGAAGATGACCGCGTCGCCATCTTCGACCTTGACCGCTTCGCCGATGCGCGTGGCCTTGACGAACTCGTCGCTTTCGTCACGGGCGTAGGCGGCCTCGAGGCCGGCCACGGCGCTGTCGGCGGTGTACTGGGCGGTGCTGTCGACGATCAGGTCGTAGGCGGCTTGTACGCGGTCCCAGCGGTTGTCGCGGTCCATCGCGTAGTAGCGGCCGATCAGGCTGGCGATACGGCCCTTGCCCAGCTTGGCAAAGGTGGCGTCGAGCAGTTCGATGGACGACTGGGCGCTGCGCGGCGGGGTGTCACGGCCGTCGAGGAAGGCGTGCAGGTAGATCTTCTCGGCGCCACGCTGGGCGGCCAGTTCGGCCATGGCCACCAGGTGGTCCTGGTGGCTGTGCACGCCACCGTCGGAGAGCAGGCCGAGGATATGCACGGCCTTGCCGGCACCGACAGCCTTGTCCACGGCGCCGGTGAGCACCGGGTTTTCGAAGAACTCGCCGTCGCGGATGGCTTTGGTGACCCGGGTGAAGTCCTGGTACACCACGCGGCCGGCGCCGAGGTTCATGTGACCGACTTCAGAGTTGCCCATCTGCCCGTCGGGCAGGCCCACGTCCATGCCGGACCCCGAGATAAGACCGTGCGGCTGGGTGGCGCGCAGGCGGTCGTAGACCGGTGTGTTGGCGGCGAAGATGGCGTTGTATTCGGGGCTTTCGCTGTGTCCGAAGCCATCCAGGATAATCAGGACCAGGGGTTTAGGCGTACTCGTCATCAATCAAACTCACGGTTGTTCAAAGATGATAAAGACACGCATTTTAGGGCAAATCCGCCAGCGACGGCGAATATTCCTCCCCTTGTCCGACCAGCGCTGTCGGATATGCAACATGAAGCCGGTTTTGCCGGTGGCCCACCGGGCTTTGGCGGTCATGGGGGGCTGTGTATACTGGCCGCCATTTTCAATCGCCTGGAACACCCCCGATGGTTGCTCACCTGATTCAATTCGCGACAGATCACTTCATCCTGGTGGCGATCTTCGTCGTTCTGCTGGTCCTGCTGCTGATCAACGAAGTGCGTCGTGGTGGCCAGAGCCTGAGCAACGGCCAGCTGACCGCGCTGGTCAACGCCGACAAGGCGCTGGTCATCGATATTCGCCCTGCCAAGGAGTATTCCGCCGGGCACATCGTCGGTGCGGTGAACATCCCGCAGGACAAGCTGGTCAACCGCATGACCGAGCTGGAAAAACACAAAGAGAAGACCCTGATCGTCGTCGACGCGATGGGCCAGCAGTCCGGCACCATCTGCCGCGAACTGCTCAAGGCTGGTTACACCGCTGCCAAGCTCAGCGGTGGCGTGTCCAGCTGGAAAGCCGATAACCTGCCCCTGGTGAAGTGATATGAAGCCCGTCATCGTCTACTCCAGCGACTACTGCCCCTACTGCATGCGCGCCAAGTACCTGCTCGAGAGCAAGGGCGTGGCGTTCGAAGAGATCAAGGTCGACGGCAAGCCGCAGCTGCGCGCCGAAATGAGCCAGAAGGCCGGCCGTACTTCGGTACCGCAGATCTGGATCGGCAGTACGCACGTCGGTGGATGCGATGACCTTTATGCCCTGGAGCGCGCGGGCAAGCTCGACGCGCTGCTGGCGGCCTGACTTTGCACTGCATTCGAAAACATTAGGATAAGGATCTGCCATGACTGACCAACAGACCAACGGCGCGGCTGCAGACAACAGCCCACAGTTCTCCCTGCAGCGCATCTACGTGCGCGATCTGTCGTTCGAGGCTCCGAAGAGCCCGCAGATCTTCCGCCAGCAGTGGGAGCCGAATGTCTCGCTGGACCTGAACACCCGCCAGAAAGCCCTGGAAGGCGACTTCCATGAAGTGGTGCTGACCCTGTCGGTCACCGTGAAGAACGGTGAAGAAGTGGCGTTCATCGCCGAAGTGCAGCAGGCCGGCATCTTCCTGATCGCAGGCCTCGACGCGGCCTCGATGAGCCACACCCTCGGCGCGTTCTGCCCGAACATCCTGTTCCCATACGCCCGCGAGGCCCTGGACAGCCTGGTGACCCGTGGTTCGTTCCCGGCGCTGATGCTGTCGCCGGTCAACTTCGACGCCCTGTACGCGCAAGAAATGCAGCGCATGCAGGAAGCCGGTGAAGTGCCGACCGTGCAGTAATTGCACCGGTCATGAAAAAAGCGCCTTTCGGGGCGCTTTTTTTGTGTTGGCAGTACCGGCCCTATCGCGGGGCAAGCCCGCTCCCACGGTACTTTGGCCTGCTTCTTGGGGGCAGCTCAATCCGTGGGAGCGGGCTTGCCCCGCGATAGGCCAGAACAGGCAATGCATCAACTCCCGGCAAACCCGTTCTGCCGCCACGCCTCATACACCGTCACCGCCACGGTATTGGACAGGTTCAAGCTGCGACACCCCGGGCGCATCGGCAAACGCAGGCGCTGTTCCGCCGGCAGGCTGTCCAGTACCTCGGCCGGCAGGCCGCGGCTTTCAGGGCCGAACAGGAAGGCATCGCCCGGTTGGTAGGCGACTTCGTGGAAGGGGTGCGAGCCTTTGGTGGTGAAGGCAAACAGCCGCGGGTTGCCCAGGCTTTCCAGACATCCGGCCAGGCTTTCGTGGCGCTTGAGCGTGGCATACTCGTGGTAATCCAGCCCGGCGCGGCGCAGGCGCTTGTCGTCCAGTTCGAAGCTGATGGGTTCGATCAGGTGCAGGGCGCAGCCGCTGTTGGCGCACAGGCGGATGATATTGCCGGTATTCGGCGGAATTTCAGGTTGAAAAAGGATGACGTGAAACATGCACGGCTCCAGGCATGAAGATGACGGGCATTCTACCCCCGAACCCGATGTGCGTTCGAAGGCGTTCCCGAAGATGATCCTGTCGCTGGCCATCGTCGGCTTGATGGTGGGGCTGATGATCGGCCGCCTGACTGCCCCGGACGAGCGGGTGCTGCAGCAGGTCGAGGTGGTGCAGGATGGCCTGGACCTGTGGTTCAACGAAGAACCCCAGCTGCATGGCGAGAATGTTGAAGGCACCGTGGCGCTGGCGTTCCAGGCCGAGGGCAAGGCCCAGCGCGGCCAGTTGTTCTTGCAGGATAAACCGGTGGCCTGGCGGGTGCAGAAGGGCAAGGAAGGCCTGCTGCTGACGCTGATTGCCGCGCGCCCCCTGCAAGGGCAATGGTCAGGTGCAGAGGACGACGGGCGCTGGAAGGTGCAGGTGAGGCTGCACGAATAAAAGAGGGGATGTCCCGGCCTGCCTGTACCGAGGTCCCCAAAGCGGGTTGCTGTGGCGAATAAAAGGGGGATTTCCCGGCCTGCCTGTACCAGGGTCCCCGAAACGGTGTTGCTGCTACGAATATAAAGAGGGGCTATCCCGGCCTGCCTGTACCGAGGACCCCGAAACTGGAGTTGCAGTAGTTACTGCAGGGGGCGTGCCAGTTTTGAAATGCCCGGAAATACTGGGCTTCAGGGCGAATTGGCTGGGTTTCGAGGGGATTTGTGCCTTTATCGGGTGCGTCGGGCACAGGATCGGTGCAACAGGCGAGAAATAGCTGGGGCCGCTTTGCGGCCCTTTCGCGACACAAGGCCGCTCCTACAGGGGGATGCGATCTCCTGTAGGAGCGGCCTTGTGTCGCGAAAGGGCTGCGCAGCAGCCCCAGAAATCTTACGGGTGACCCGAAAGATCAGTGGTCTTCACCCTCGTCTTCGTCTCCCCCATCGACCTTCATCCCCAACTCCTTGATCTTGCGCGTCAGGGTGTTGCGCCCCCAGCCCAGCAGTACCGCTGCATCGCGGCGCCGCCCGGCGGTGTGCTTGAGCGCGGTCTCGATCATGATTCGCTCGAAGCTGGGCACGGCGCTGTCCAGCAGGCTCGACTGGCCACGGGCCAAGGCCTGGTCGGCCCACTGGCGCAAGGCCTGCTCCCAGTTGGTCACTGGCGCTGCGTCCTGTGGCAGGTTGAGCAACTCCGGTGGCAGGTCGCCGATCAGCACCTCGCGGCTGGAGGCCATCACGGTGATCCAGCGGCAGGTGTTTTCCAGCTGGCGGACGTTGCCCGGCCACGGCAGGTTGCGGATGAACTCTTCGGTTTCCGGCTTGAGCAGCTTGGGCTCGACCGCCAGCTCCTGGGCGGCGCGGCCGAGGAAGTGGCGGGCCAGGGTCGGGATGTCTTCGCGGCGATCGGACAGACGCGGGATATGGATGCGGATCACGTTGAGGCGGTGGAACAGGTCTTCGCGGAACTTGCCGGCCTGCACCAGGGTTTCCAGGTTCTGGTGGGTCGCGGCGATGATGCGCACATCGACCTTCACCGGCACGTGGCCGCCAACCCGGTAGAACTCGCCGTCGGCCAACACGCGCAGCAGGCGGGTCTGGGTGTCGGCGGGCATATCGCCGATTTCGTCGAGGAACAGCGTGCCGCCGTCGGCCTGCTCGAAGCGGCCACGGCGCAGGTTGGCGGCGCCGGTGAACGCGCCTTTTTCATGGCCGAACAGCTCGGACTCCATCAGGTCCTTGGGGATCGCCGCCATGTTCAGGGCGATGAACGGCGCAGCCGCGCGCGGGCTGTGGCGGTGCAGGGCATGGGCCACCAGCTCTTTGCCGGTACCGGATTCGCCGTTGATCAGCACGGTGATGTTGGAGTGGCTCAGGCGGCCGATGGCGCGGAACACCTCCTGCATCGCCGGTGCTTCACCGATGATCTCGGGGGTGCGGGCCAGTGTTTGGGGCACCTCCAGCGCTTGCTGTTCCTGAGCGTGCTGGTTGGCGCGCTTGACCAGCGACACCGCTTCGTCCACGTCGAACGGCTTGGGCAGGTACTCGAAGGCACCGCCCTGGTATGAGGCAACGGCACTGTCCAGGTCGGAGTGCGCGGTCATGATGATGACCGGCAGGCCCGGGTGCTGGTCGCGAATCTGTGCCAGCAGGTCGAGGCCGCTGGCACCGGGCATGCGGATATCGGAAATGATCACATCAGGCTGCTGGCGTGCCAGGCGGCCCATCACGCCGTCGGCGCTGTCGAAGCTCTGGGTGGTCATGCCCTCCTGCTGCAGGGCCTTCTCCAGGACCCAGCGGATGGAGCGATCATCATCGACGATCCAGACAGTTTCACTTCGGCTCATGAGGCGGTGGCTCCTTGTTCCAGGGGCAGGTAGATCGAGAAGGCGGTGTGGCCGGGGTGGCTTTCACACTCGATCAGGCCCTGGTGCTGGCTGATGATGTTCTGGGTAATGGCAAGGCCCAGCCCGGTACCGTCCGGGCGGCCGCTGACCATGGGGTAGAAGAGGGTGTCCTGCAGCTCTGCGGGGATGCCCGGGCCGTTGTCGACGATCTCGACCCGGGCCACCAGGCGATGACGCACGTGGGCGATGGTGAACTGGCGCACGGCGCGGCTGCGCAGGGTGATGCGGCCCAGGCGCAGCTCGTTCTGCCCGCCGATGGCCTGCATGGCATTGCGCACGATGTTGAGCACGGCCTGGATCATCTGCTCGCGGTCGATCAGCACGTCCGGCAGGCTCGGGTCGTAGTCGCGCACCAGGGTGATGCCGCCCTGGCTTTCCGCCTCCACCAGGCTGCACACGCGCTCCAGCACTTCGTGGATGTTGGTCATCGACAGCGACGGCAGCTTGTTCGAGCCGAGCATGCGGTCGACCAGGTTACGCAGCCGGTCGGCCTCTTCGATGATCACGTTGGTGTAGTCGCGCAGGCCATCGTTGGGCAATTCGCGGGCCAGCAGCTGGGCGGCGCCGCGAATGCCGCCCAGCGGGTTCTTGATTTCGTGGGCCAGGCCGCGCACCAGCATCTTGGTGGTTTCCTGCTTGCTCAGCTGGGCCTCTTCCTTGGTGATGCGCAGCAGGCGGTCACGCGGGTGCACTTCGAGCAGCAGCAGGGTATTGCCCTGGTGCAGGATTGGCGTGACGGCGTAGTCGACGGTGATGCTCTGGCCGGTCAGCGAGGTCAGCTGGGCTTCGCGCTTGGTGAACGGATGCGCCTCCTCCACCGCCTGGCGCAGCGAGTTGAGTGCCTCGGTCGATTCGGTGAACAGCTCGCTGATGAACTGCCCATGGCTGCGCTGGCCACTGACGGCCAGAAGCATTTCCGCCGCCGGGTTCATGTACTCAAGGCGCAGCTCGGCGTTGAGCAGGAGCGTGGCCGTGGTCAGGTTGTCCAGAAGCAGACGGTGCTGTGCATCGCTGATGGTCATAAGGCGTCGTTGACCTCTGTTGGCACTCTTTTGGCGCCCCGGCAAGGCCTGGGGCGCGCACGGATGACGTGCTGGATGCGATGAAAATGCAAGAACCAAACCAAGGCTCTGAAAAGAAGCGGAAATGGCGGATAAAAGCCTGTATTCGCGCTAATTCAGGACATAAAGCCCTGGTTAAACGATTCATGTGACCCAAAGTGGGGTGCATGCTGGGGCGTCAGGCCTTTCAGTGCACCAATATGGAGCATAGGGCGCTCGTCAGGTTTTGCACAGCTGGATGCTGGCGCGGATCAGGGCAGGGCGTTGCTCGATGGCATCGAGCAGGGTGACGAGGTTTGAAGGGGGCGGTGGCGGTGTGCTGCAGCCCGACAGTGCGAGGCAGCAGGTCGGTGAAAGCGATGCAGAAATGGAAACGGCCTCCCTGGGGAGGCCGTCCTGATGTCACCGACGCGGGGCGTCGATCAAATCAGCAGCTGTAGTACAGCTCGTATTCCAGCGGGTGCACGAAGGTGCGGACCTTGATCTCTTCTTCGGATTTCAGCTCGATGTAGGCATCGATGAAGTCGTCGGAGAACACGCCGCCCTTGGTCAGGAACGCACGGCCCTTGTCCAGCTCTTCCAGGGCTTCTTTCAGGCTGCCGCAAACCTGTGGGATCTCTTTCGCCTCTTCAGGCGGCAGGTCGTACAGGTTCTTGTCGGCGGCGTCGCCTGGGTGGATCTTGTTCTGGATACCGTCCAGGCCGGCCATCAGCAGGGCGGCGAAGCACAGGTACGGGTTGGCCGCCGGGTCCGGGAAACGCGCTTCGATGCGGCGGGCTTTCGGGCTGGAAACGTAAGGGATACGGATCGAGGCCGAACGGTTGCGAGCCGAGTAGGCCAGCATTACCGGGGCTTCGAAGCCAGGTACCAGACGCTTGTAGGAGTTGGTGGCCGGGTTGGTGAAGCCGTTCAGGGCCTTACCGTGCTTGATGATGCCGCCGATGAAGTACAGGGCGGTGTCGGACAGGCCGGCATAGCCTTCACCCGCGAAGGTGTTCTTGCCGTCTTTCCAGATCGACATGTGCACGTGCATGCCCGAGCCGTTGTCGCCGTACAGTGGCTTAGGCATGAAGGTAGCGGTGCGGCCGTAGGCGTCGGCAACGTTGTGCACGACGTACTTCAGCGCTTGAACTTCGTCGGCTTTCTTCACCAGGGTGTTGAACTTGACGCCGATTTCGTTCTGGCCGGCAGTCGCCACTTCGTGGTGGTGAACTTCGACGGTCTGGCCCATCTCTTCCAGTGCGTTGCACATGGCGGTACGGATTTCGTGGTCGTGATCGAACGGCGGAACCGGGAAGTAGCCGCCTTTGACGCCTGGACGGTGGCCTTTGTTGCCGCCTTCCACGTCCTGGTCGGACATCCACGAGCCTTGCTCGGAGTAGATCTTGAACATCGAGCCGGAGATGTCGGACTTGAACTTCACTTCGTCGAAGATGAAGAACTCAGGCTCTGGACCGGCGAACACGGTGTCACCGATCAGGGTGGCTTTGAGGTGCTCTTCGGCGCGACGGGCGATAGCGCGTGGGTCGCGGTCATAGCCCTGCATGCTGGCAGGGTCGATGATGTCGCAGGTGAGGATCAGGGTCGGCTCTTCGGTGAACGGGTCCAGCACGGCGGTGGAGTCGTCCGGCAGCAGGATCATGTCGGAGGCTTCGATGCCTTTCCAGCCGGCGATGGAGGAACCGTCGAACATCTTGCCGGTTTCGAAGAAGTCTTCGTCCAGGCCATCACGCGCCGGCATGGTCACGTGGTGCTGAGTACCTTTGGTGTCCGTGAAACGCAGATCAATCCACTTGACGTCATGATCTTTGATGAGTTGAACCGACTTCGACATGTTGTCCTCCGGATGGTCTAGAGCGCGGTGGGCCGCTGCTCTGGAAAAAGGGTGTTGCCAGGCGCGGATAGTCGGCCAAGCGTACCTGCCTCACAAGAGAGCAAATTGCATGCCAGTGCCCGAAAATGGCGAGAGTGGGATAAAAGAAGGCGTTTGCGGGCATCTGACGGTGGGGTGGCGGGGAAAGGTGCACTCTTAAGATGCGAAATTTAGTGGCAGAGCACCAATATGGTGCGCCGGCCGACTGGCGTGCTTTCTTTGGGGGCCTCTTCGCGGGTGAACCCGCTCCCACCGGGATCGCGTTAACTTCGAGGCAGCATCGTACCTGTGGGAGCTGGCTTGCCAGCGATGAGGCCAGCACTGACAACATAAGACAGTTGCTCCCACAGGGTTTGCACAGCCTATGGAATCGGTGCGGTCTCTGTGGGAGCGGGTTTACCCGCGAAGAGCCGGAACAGGCAGCACAAAAGCCCGCCCATACATTTATCTCAAAGCTTCTGATCAAAAGTTGGTCAAAACCTGAGCAATTTCCGATATAATTCGCGCCCCTCATTTTCGGCAGGCCCTGCGCGCGCTGTTAAACCAATGAAACTTATCGTCAAAGTCTTCCCAGAGATCACCATCAAGAGCCGACCGGTGCGCAAGCGCTTCATCCGTCAGCTCAGCAAGAACATCCGCAACGTGCTCAAGGACCTCGATCCTGAGCTCGCGGTCGATGGCGTCTGGGACAATCTCGAGGTGGTCACCCGCATCGAGGACGAAAAGATTCAGCGGGAAATGATCGAGCGCCTGCGCTGCACCCCGGGCATCACCCACTTCCTGCAGGTGCAGGAGTACCCACTGGGTGACTTTGACGACATCGTCGAGAAGTGCAAGCAGCACTTCGGTCACCTGCTGGCCGGCAAGTACTTCGCCGTGCGCTGCAAGCGCGGCGGCCACCACGACTTCACCTCGATGGACGTCGACCGCTATGTCGGCAGCCAGCTGCGTCAGCAATGCGGCGCCGCCGGCATCGAGCTGAAGAAGCCCGAAGTGCTGGTGCGCATCGATATCCGCGACCAGCGCCTGTACGTGATCCACAACCAGCACAACGGCATCGGCGGCTACCCGCTGGGCGCCCTGGAGCAGACCCTGGTGCTGATGTCCGGTGGCTTCGACTCCACCGTGGCCGCCTACCAGATGATGCGCCGTGGCCTGATGACGCACTTCTGCTTCTTCAACCTCGGCGGGCGCGCCCACGAGCTGGGCGTGATGGAAGTGGCGCACTTCCTGTGGAAGAAGTACGGCAGCAGCCAGCGCGTGCTGTTCATCAGCGTGCCGTTCGAGGAAGTGGTCGGCGAAATCCTCAACAAGGTCGACAACAGCTACATGGGCGTGACCCTCAAGCGCATGATGCTGCGCGGTGCCGCGCACATGGCCGAGCGTCTGCAGATCGACGCGCTGGTCACCGGCGAGGCGATCTCGCAAGTGTCCAGCCAGACCCTGCCGAACCTGTCGATCATCGACTCGGCCACCGACAAGCTGGTGCTGCGCCCGCTGCTGGCCAGCCACAAGCAGGACATCATCGACCAGGCCACCGAAATCGGCACCGCCGACTTCGCCAAGCACATGCCCGAGTACTGCGGCGTGATCTCGGTGAACCCGACCACCCATGCCAAGCGTCACCGCATGGAGCACGAAGAGAAGCAGTTCGACATGGCGGTGCTGGAGCGTGCCCTGGAGCGCGCCAAGTTCATCTCCATCGACCACGTGATCGACGAGTTGGGCAAGGACATCGAGATCGAGGAAGTGGCCGAGGCACTGCCGGGCCAGATCGTCATCGACATCCGTCACCCCGACGCCCAGGAAGACGAACCTCTGGCACTGGACGGTATCGAAGTCCAGGCCATGCCGTTCTACGCGATCAACAGCAAGTTCAAGCACCTGGACCCCACGCGCCAGTACCTGCTGTATTGCGACAAAGGTGTGATGAGCCGTTTGCACGCACACCACCTGCTCAGTGAGGGACATGCCAATGTGCGTGTTTATCGTCCGACATAAGACCCCAGGGCTGTATGGCGGCAGCATCCGCCATCGCCCTCCCGACCATCGGGCCCGCTGAGCCTCAAACCGTACATATTCGCCGCCTACACTGGCGGCAACCGAATCCTCTGATCGAGATACAGTTGTGATCGAAAATCTGCGTAACATCGCCATCATCGCCCACGTTGACCATGGTAAAACCACCCTGGTCGACAAACTCCTGCGTCAGTCCGGCACCCTGGAGCGTAACGAGCTCAACGACGAGCGCGTCATGGACTCCAACGACCAGGAAAAAGAGCGCGGCATTACCATTCTGGCGAAGAACACCGCCATCAACTGGAACGGCTACCACATCAACATCGTCGACACCCCCGGCCACGCCGACTTCGGTGGCGAGGTTGAGCGTGTAATGTCGATGGTCGACTCCGTGCTGCTGCTGGTCGACGCCCAGGACGGCCCGATGCCGCAAACCCGCTTCGTGACCAAGAAGGCTTTCGAAGCTGGCCTGAAGCCAATCGTCGTGATCAACAAGGTTGACCGTCCGGGCGCGCGTCCTGACTGGGTTCTGGACCAGATCTTCGACCTGTTCGACAACCTCGGCGCCACCGACGAACAGCTGGACTTCAAAGTCGTCTACGCCTCGGCCCTGAACGGCATCGCCGGTCTGGACCACACCGCCATGGGCGAAGACATGACCGCCCTGTACCAGTCGATCGTCGACAACGTACCGGCGCCGGACGTTGACCGTGACGGTTCGTTCCAGATGCAGATCTCGGCACTGGACTACAACAGCTTCCTCGGCGTTATCGGTGTTGGCCGTATCGCCCGTGGTCGCGTCAAGCCGAACACCCCGGTTGTCGCCATCGACACCAACGGCAAGAAGCGTAACGGCCGTATCCTGAAGCTGATGGGCCACCACGGCCTGCACCGCGTCGACGTCGAAGAAGCCCAGGCTGGCGACATCGTCTGCATCAGCGGTTTCGACGAGCTGTTCATCTCCGACACCCTGTGCGCCCCGGACGCGGTAGAAGCGATGAAGCCGCTGACCGTCGACGAGCCGACCGTTTCGATGACCTTCCAGGTCAACGACTCGCCGTTCTGCGGTAAAGAAGGCAAGTTCGTCACCAGCCGTAACATCAAGGACCGTCTGGACAAAGAGCTGCTGTACAACGTTGCCCTGCGCGTTCAGGAAACCGATTCCCCAGACAAGTTCAAGGTTTCGGGCCGTGGTGAGCTGCACCTGTCGGTACTGATCGAAACCATGCGTCGTGAAGGCTTCGAGATGGCTGTAGGCCGTCCTGAGGTGATCATCCGCGAAGTCGACGGCGTCAAGCAGGAGCCGTTCGAGAACGTCACCATCGACATCCCTGAAGAAGCTCAGGGCAAGGTCATGGAAGAGATGGGTCTGCGTAAAGGCGACCTGACCAACATGGTGCCGGATGGCAAGGGCCGTGTTCGTCTGGAATACAACATTCCAGCCCGTGGTCTGATCGGTTTCCGTAACCAGTTCCTGACCCTGACCAACGGTGCAGGCATCCTGACCTCGATCTTCGATCGCTACGACACCATGAAGTCCGGCCAGATGTCCGGCCGTCTGAACGGTGTTCTGGTTTCGGTCGAGACCGGCAAGGCTCTGACCTACTCGCTGGAAACCCTGCAGGCGCGCGGCAAGCTGTTCGTCGAGCACGGCCAGGAGATCTACAACGGTCAGATCATCGGCCTGAACAGCCGTGACAACGACCTGGGCGTGAACCCGACCAAAGGCAAGAAGCTCGACAACATGCGTGCTTCGGGCAAAGACGAAGTCATCGCCCTGGTGCCGCCGGTTCGCCACACCCTGGAACAGGCCCTGGAATTCATCCAGGACGACGAGCTGTGCGAAGTCACGCCGAAGTCGATCCGTCTGCGCAAGAAGATCCTGGACGAAGGCGAGCGTACCCGCGCTGCCAAGAAAGCCAAGAACTGAGTTAGCTCAGGCGCAATGAAAACGCCCCCGGTCGAAAGGCCGGGGGCGTTTTTGTTTGCGTGTCTTTTGCCGCATGTTGCGCTTGAAGCACTTGCTCACGAAGCCGTTTTGGCAGGGCTTTGCCCGAGCATTAGCCTGACGCCTCGGTACGTGACTGAGGTGGTGCATGAAAGGCAAGGGATGGCGGGAGCATCTGTCGGCGGGAGCAATCGAGGTATCGGGCGAACCATGGTGCTTGCAGCACCTGCGTGCGCATTCTCATGAAGTGCTACTGCCGGGTTCGGGTGTGCAGCCATCCATTGCGGTGACGCTGCACTTCGAGTATTCGAGCCACTGCGTGAGCCGCGGGAGCCAGCAAGGACTAGCGCTGGATTTCGACAGCATCGGGCTGGACAGGTTGGTAATAGATCACCGAGGGATCTACCGAGCGTTCTGCCCGACGCGGTATGGGCTGTCGTTGCAATTGCCCGCCATCATGTGCAGTTTGGCCGACCGCCAATGCTTGTTTACCGGGCACAGTAACTGGCTGACGTTGGAGGGCAATCAGTTCGGTTTCCCGGAGGGCAGCCGTTACGAGGTGTATTTCAATATGCGTCGCGAGGCCGCGAGAGGCCTCAGGATTCATGTCGAGAGCGCCTATGTACGGGATCCGGCGCACCCAGCGAGCAGCCAAAGCCGCTTCAAACGACATGAAAAAATCAAAGGCTGGTTGCTGATGCTCAAGAAGCTGAGGAACGAGCCCGTTCGCAGGCCTGGCCGCCACTGAGCGATTTCCAGAAATACGAAACCCCCAATGAAGGGGGTCGTATCGCGGATGCCCTTAGGGATTGATCCCTTCAACCGGCACGGCCGGAACCAGGTGGCGGCGTCTTGACACCTTCCCGAAGGAAAGCTCCGTATATATCCAGACGGATCAGATTCTATGGGGTTGACCGCAGAGCGTCAACGCCCGACCACCTTGGGCTTGTAGGCACAATACCCCGGCCGCGGCCCGACCTTGGGGTGGTTGCGGCAGGTGTCCGGGCGCTTGTCGTAGATGGTGCACAGCCGGCTCTTGCGGTCCAGGTACATGCAGTCATCGTTGCTCATCCGGGTCAGGGTGAAGATCCCCGACTTCTGGTTGAAGCGCTCGATGATGCCTTCCTTCTGCAGGCGCTTGGCCACGTTCTTCGGCGGTTCGTCTTTTTCGAACTCGTCCACCACGCCGATACGGATCAGATCCTTGATCTTCACCTCCACCGGCAGGGTGCAACAGGTCGAGTGGCAGCCACCGCACATGTGGCTGGCATAGCGCTGCCAGGTCTCCAGGCGGTCGACTTCGGCGGCGGCGATCAGGGTCGTTTTCATCGTTATGGGGGCGAATCACGGTCTTGGGGCGCGCGATCATACCGGAGTTGTTCAATTTGTGAACAACCTTTTGCCCGATTCCCGCCTGGCGCATGAAATCCGCGAACCGTTGCTGTCGCTCTGTGTCAGACCGTCTAGGCTGAACACTTTCCCTGCGCTTTAGCCTACTTGCCCGAGGATGCCGCATGTCCCAGGAAAACAAGGCCCGTGAGGCCAAAGCTCATCATGAGGAGGTGGCGGATTTTCGCGCCGCCGTGCTGGCCAAGCTGACCTACGCGGTCGGCAAGGACCCGGAACACGCGTTCGATCACGACTGGTTCGAGGCCATCGCCCTGGCGGCCCGCGACCACATGGTCGACCACTGGATGGACCACACCCGGCGGGCCTACCGCCGCAGCCAGAAGCGGGTGTATTACCTTTCCCTCGAATTCCTCATCGGTCGGCTGCTGTACGACAGCCTGAGCAACCTGGGTTACCTGGAAATCGCCCGCGAGGCACTGCAGGGCCTGGACGTTGACCTTGAGCGTATTCGCCTGCTCGAGCCGGATGCGGCGCTGGGGAACGGCGGCCTCGGGCGCCTGGCGGCGTGCTTCATGGAGAGCATGTCGACACTGGGCATTGCTGCCCATGGCTATGGCATCCGCTACGAACACGGCCTGTTCCGCCAGGCGCTGGTCGATGGCTGGCAGCAGGAGCAGACCGAGAACTGGCTGGACTTCGGCAACCCCTGGGAGTTCGAGCGTGCCGAGGTGATCTACCCGATCAGCTTTGGCGGCAGTGTCGAAACCGTGCAGGAAGGCACCGGCAAGCAGCGCCAGGTCTGGTGGCCGGGCGAAACGGTGAGGGCCGTGGCCTACGACACGCCAGTGGTCGGCTGGCGTGGCTCCAGCGTCAACACCTTGCGCCTGTGGCGCGCCCGGGCGCTGGAAGAGCTGCACCTGGAGCGCTTCAACGCCGGCGATCACCTGGGGGCGGTGGCCGAGGTGGCCCGGGCCGAGAGCATTTCGCGGGTGCTGTACCCGGCCGACAGCACCGAGGCCGGCCAGGAGCTGCGCCTGCGCCAGGAGTACTTCTTCGTCTCCGCCTCGCTGCAGGACCTGCTGCGCCGCCACCTGAACATGCATGACAACCTGCTCAACCTGCCGGATGCAGCGGCGATCCAGCTCAACGACACCCACCCGTCGATCGCCGTGGCCGAGTTGATGCGGCTTTTGGTCGACCAGCACGAAATCCCCTGGGACACCGCCTGGCAGGTGACCGTCGGCACCTTGGCCTACACCAACCACACACTGCTGCCCGAGGCCCTGGAAACCTGGCCGGTGGCGCTGATGGAGCGCATGTTGCCGCGGCACATGCAGATCATCTACCTGATCAACGCCTACCATATCGACGCGCTGCGGGCCAAAGGCCTGCACGACTTCGACGTGCTGCGCGCGGTGTCGCTGATCGAAGAGGACAACGGCCGCCGCGTGCGCATGGGCAACCTGGCGTTCCTTGGCTCGCACAGCGTCAACGGCGTGTCGGCGCTGCACAGCAAGCTGATGAAGAGCACGGTGTTCGCCGAGCTGCACAAGCTCTACCCGCAGCGGATCAACAACAAGACCAACGGCATCACCTTCCGCCGCTGGCTCTACCAGGCCAACGCGCCGCTCACGGCGATGCTCACCGAGGCGCTGGGCCCGGAGGTGCTGGACGACCCGGAAGGCAAGCTCAAGGCCCTGGTGCCCTTTGCCGACAAGGCCGACTTCCGCAAGCAATTCGCGGCCCAGCGCCTGCACAGCAAGCGTGCCCTGGCCGCCATCATCCAGGACCGCCTGGGGGTGACGGTCAACCCCGAGGCGCTGTTCGACGTGCAGGTCAAGCGCATCCACGAGTACAAGCGGCAGTTGCTCAACCTGCTGCACACCGTGGCGCTGTACCAGGCCATGCGTCACGACCCCGGCACCGACTGGGTGCCGCGGGTGAAGATCTTCGCCGGCAAGGCGGCGGCCAGCTATCACCAGGCCAAGCTGATCATCAAGCTGGCCAACGACATCGCCCGGGTGGTCAACAACGACCCGACCGTGCGCGGCCTGCTCAAGGTGGTGTTCCTGCCCAACTACAACGTCAGCCTGGCCGAGAGCATCATCCCGGCGGCCGACCTGTCCGAGCAGATCTCCACGGCCGGTTACGAAGCCTCTGGCACCAGCAACATGAAGTTCGGGCTCAACGGCGCGCTGACCATCGGCACCCTGGACGGCGCCAACGTCGAGATGTGCGAGCAGGTCGGTGCCGAGAACATGTTCATCTTCGGCCTGACCGCGCAGCAGGTGGAGGCGCGCAAGCGCAGCGGCGACTTTGGCGCCAGCGCGGCGATTGGGGCGTCGCACCGCTTGGGCGATGTGCTGCAGGCGATCCGCAGCGGGGTGTTCTCACCGGATGATCCGTCGCGTTATACCGGGCTGGTGGATGGCCTGATCGCCTATGACCGCTTCCTGGTGTGTGCCGACTTTGACGCCTACTGGGATGCCCAGCGGCGGGTCGAGGAGCTGTGGCATACGCCTCAGGAATGGTGGCGCATGGCGGTGCTCAATACCGCGCGGATGGGGTGGTTCTCGTCGGACCGGACCATTCGTGAATATGCCAGCGAAATCTGGAAAGCCTTGGATTAGCGTATTTGGGGCTGCGCTGCAGCCCTTCGCGGGTAAACCCGCTCCCACAGGGGATCGCCAAAAAACCGTGGGAGCGGGTTCACCCGCGAAGGGCCGCAAAGCGGCCCCAATCGACCGCCGGCCAGGTCGACGCTGAACTCAAGCCCGCCCGGCGAGTCTCTTTGCTCGCTAGCCCGCAACACTCCCTGTAAACTGCGGGGGTTTTTCTCCCCCTTTCCTTTTCGGAGCCATACATGTCCCGCGTTACCCTGAGTCGCTATCTGATTGAGCAGACCCGCAGCAACAACACCCCTGCCGATCTGCGCTTCCTGATCGAAGTGGTGGCGCGTGCGTGCAAGGAAATCAGCCATCACGTCTCCAAAGGCGCGCTGGGTGGCGTCCTGGGCAGCATGGGCACCGAAAACGTGCAGGGCGAAGTGCAGAAGAAGCTCGACGTCATCTCCAACGACATCCTGCTCGAAGCCAACGAGTGGGGCGGCCACCTGGCCGGCATGGCCTCCGAAGAGATGGACAACGCCTACCAGATCCCGGGCAAGTACCCCAAAGGCGCCTACCTGCTGGTCTTCGACCCGCTGGACGGTTCGTCGAACATCGATGTCAACGTCTCGGTCGGCACCATCTTCTCGGTGCTGCGTTGCCCTAACCAATACCTGAGCCAGAACGAAAGCCTCAACGAGAACGCCTTCCTGCAGCCAGGCACCGAGCAGGTCGCCGCCGGTTATGCCATCTATGGCCCGCAGACCATGCTGATCCTCACCCTGGGCAATGGCGTCAAGGGCTTCACCCTGGACCGCGAGCTGGGCAGCTTCGTGCTCACCCACGAGAACATCCGCGTGCCGGAAAGCACCGCCGAATTCGCCATCAACATGTCCAACCAGCGCCACTGGGAAGCCCCGATTCAGCGCTACGTGGGCGAGCTGCTGGCCGGTGAGACCGGCCCGCTGAAGAAGAACTACAACATGCGCTGGATCGCCTCGATGGTGGCCGACGTGCACCGCATCCTGACCCGTGGCGGCCTGTTCATGTACCCACGCGACGCCCGCGACCCAAGCAAGCCGGGCAAGCTGCGCCTGATGTACGAAGCCAACCCGATGTCGTTCATCATCGAACAGGCCGGCGGTGCGTCCACCGACGGTTACCAGCGCATCCTCGACATCAAGCCAGAGGGCCTGCACCAGCGCGTGTCGGTGATCCTCGGCTCGAAAGAAGAGGTCGAGCGCGTCACCGCGTACCACAAGGAGTAAACCATGCTCGCACCTTGGCAGCCGTTGCTGGAGTGGTGGTTCGGTTGGGGCAGCAGCCCCCAGGCCGTGGCTGACGAGAAGAGCACGCTGTGGTTCGGCAAGCATCACGATGCCGAAGCCCAGGCGCTGTTCGGCGACCTGATGGAGCACGCCCTGGCGGGCGGCCTCGACGAGTGGCAGCAGAGCCCGCAGGGCTGGCTCGGCTTGCTGATCCTGCTGGACCAGCTGCCACGCATGATCCACCGCGACACGCCGCGCGCCTTCGAGGGCGACCGGCGGGCGCAGGTGGTGGCCATGCAGGGTCTGCAGAAGGGTTGGGACTACCAGCTGCTGCCGATCCAGCGGGTGTTCGTGCTGCTGGTGCTGGAGCATGCCGAGGTGCTGGACTGGCAGAACCTGTGCGTCGAGCGCTATCAGATCTTGCTGGCTGAACAGCCGGAGGCGAATCGCCGGTTGTTCGAAGGCTTCCTCGACTATGCCCAGCAGCACCAGCGGGTGATTGCCCGGTTCGGGCGCTTCCCGCACCGCAACCTGTTGCTGGAGCGGCCGAGTACTAGCGAGGAGATGGATTTCTTGCTGGAGCCTGGTTCCCGCTTCTAGCTTCTAGCGGTAGCTGTGGGAGCGGGCTTGCCCCGCGATTGCGATGGTGGTTCTGACATCGCAATCGCGGGGCAAGCCCGCTCCCACATTACCTAATCAGATCCTGAAACTGCCCACCAGATGCTTCAACCGCTCCACCTGGTGCTCCAGGTCGGTGCAGGCACGCAAGGTGCTCTGCAGGTTGTGCACCCCTTCCTGATTCAGCGTATTGATCTCGGTGATGTCGACATTGATCGACTCGACCACGGCCGTCTGCTCTTCGGTGGCGGTGGCCACTGACTGGTTCATGCCGTCGATCTCGCCGATGCGCTGGGTGACGCTGCCCAGGCGTTCGCCGGCCTGGTTGGCGATGCCGACGCTGCGGTCGCTGTGCTGCTGGCTCTGGTTCATGGTGCTCACGGCCATCTGCGCGCCGGCCTGCAACTCCTCGATCAGGCGCTGTACCTGCTGCGCCGAATCCTGGGTGCGATGGGCCAGGTTGCGCACCTCATCGGCCACCACGGCAAAGCCACGGCCGGCCTCGCCCGCGCGGGCGGCTTCGATGGCGGCGTTGAGCGCCAGCAGGTTGGTCTGCTGCGAGATGCCACTGATGACATCGAGGATCTGGCCGATGTTCACCGTGTGGTTGTTCAGCGTCTCGATGTTGCCGCTGGCATCGCTGATGCGTGCCGACAGCTGGTTCATCACCTCGATGGTTTCGCCGACCACCTGCTGGCCTTCCTCGGCCAGGCCACGCGCGGCGCTGGAGTGCTGTGAGGCCAGGGCGGCGTTCTGGGCGATCTCCTGGGCGGCGGCGCCGAGCTGGTTGATCGCCGCAGCCACGCTGCTGGTGCGGCTGGACTGCTGGTCGGCATTGTGGATCGAGGCGTTGGAGGCGCTGACCACCTGGCCCGCCACGCTATTGACCTGGCCGGTGGCCGAGGCCACTTCGCGGATCGATTCGTGGATGCGCTCAACGAAGCGGTTGAACGACTGCGCCAGGCTGCCGAATTCGTCCTGGGCGTGAATCTTCAGGCGGCGGGTCAGGTCGCCTTCGCCTTCGGCGATGTCATGCATGGCGCGGCCCATCACGTGCAGCGGCTCCATCAGCACGCGGATCAGCAGGCCGAGCAGGGCGATGATCACCACTACGGCGATCAGGGTCGCCACCACCGCCGAGGTGCGCAGTTCGCCGAGCATGGCGAAGGCTGCGTCCTGGTCGAGTACCAGCGCCACGTACCAGTCCGCCGACGGCACGCCGTCGACATGGGTGAAACTGATGAACTGCTTGCGGCCATCGACCTCGACTTCTTTCAGGCCACTGCCGATGCGCGGGGTGTTGGCCGGGTAGACGTCGCTGAGGGTCTTGAGCGCCAGTTCGCCTTTGGGATGGATGAGGATCTTGCCCTCGCCGTTGACGATGAAGGCGTGGCCACGGCCGTCGAAGTCGAGGGTGTTGATCAGGTTGCTGATGGTCTGCAGGTCGGTGTCGACGCCACTCACGCCGATCAGGCGGCCGGCCTGCTGCACCGGGGTGGCCAGGGTGATCACCAGCTTGCCGGCCGAGGCCGAGATGTACGGCTCGGTGACAATGGTCTGGCCGGCGGCAGTGGCCGCCTTGTACCAGCCGCGCACGCGCGGGTCGTAGTCGGCGGCGCGGCTGCCTACCGGCACCGACTGCATGCTGCCGTCCTGGCCACCGAAGTAGCTGAGCATGAAGTTGTTGGCGTACACCGGCAGCGCCAGGCTGCGGTCCAGGCTGGCTTTGCCCGGGCCGTCCACGGCGACCTGTTGGGCCAGGGTGTTGAGCAACTGGATACGGCTGTCGAGCCAGTTGCGGATGTTACCGGCGGTGAGATTGCCCAGGTCCTGCAGAGTGGCCTCCGTGTCACTGCGCAGGGACTGGCGTTGTCGGTAATCGTTGAACAGCACGAAGCAGGTGAAGGCAACGGCCACCACCAGGGCGGCAGCCAGCAGGATCTTGTGGCTGAACTTGAGGTTCTTGGTCATTTTTAGAAAGTCTGCGCACGGGCACGGAGGAGGGCAGGTGCGGCGAAAAGCCACACCGTCGGAAGCTGTGTCGTCAGTGCTGGAAAAAACATTAATCGTTTGCGCAGATACCGACTGGCGGTGCGGCAGGAAAACCTCGGATGGCAGGGAACCGCGAGCCCTTTTTCCCTTCTAAGCTCCCAGCAGGCCTCTCAGAACCTGTGTATCCACCTCCAGGAGTGTCACTTTCATGTCGTTGCGTTCCCTCGCCCTGTTGTCCTTGTGCGTCGTCCTGACTGCCTGCAGCAAGATCAACCAGGAAAACTATTCCAAACTCAAGGCCGGCATGAACAAGGCCGAGGTCGAGCAAATGCTCGGCACGCCCACCGAGTGCTCCGGCGCGCTGGGCATGAGCAGTTGCACCTGGGGTGACGAGAAGAGCTTCATCAGCGTGCAGTACGCGGCGGACAAAGTCTTGATGTACTCCGGGCAGGGCCTCAAATGAGGCGTCTGCACCTGCTGTTGAGTGTGTGCCTGGTGATGCTGCTGGGTGGCTGCGCCACGTCCGCCACCGACCCGCTGGCACCGAAGACCGCAGGTGCGGTGGACCTCAAGCGTTATCAGGGTAAATGGTTCGAGCTCGCGCGCTTGCCGATGAAGTACCAGGAAGGCTGCGCCCAGTCCGAGGCCCATTACAACCTCAAGCCCGACGGCACGGTGGGCGTGCTCAACCGCTGCCGCACCCTGGGTGACGAGTGGCTGCGCGCCGAAGGCCATGCCACCACGCAACAGCCCGGGCATACCGACAAGCTGTGGGTGGAGTTCGACAATTGGTTCACTCGCCTGGTGCCGGGTGTGGCCAAGGGTGATTACTGGATTCTGTTCGTCGACGAGCGTTACCGCACCGCGATCGTCGGCAGCCCGGATCGCAAGTACCTGTGGATTCTCTCGCGCACGCCGTCGTTGCCGGCGTGGGAGCGCGAGAACCTGCTGGCCAAGGCGCGCCAGCAGGGGTATGACACCCGCCGGCTGATCTGGCGCACGGCGGACAAGGAAATCGTTGCCCGGCATTGAAATCGCGCTGCATGCTTCGCGGGTAAATCGCAGCGGCGAACCGCCGCTCCCACAGGCTCGTGCAAATCCTGTAGGAGCGGCCTTGTGTCGCGAAAGGGTCGCGAAGCGGCCCCAGTTTTCAGCTACGCAACAAAAATCGCCGGGGCCGCTGCGATTTACCCGCGAATGGCCCTCCAGTCAGCCCAGCAGTTGGCGTAATACCTCGCCAAACGCCAGCGCACTTTCTGCTTCCTGCCCATGCCGCCCCTGGCGCACCACCCACTGCCCGTTGACCATCACATCGCGCACCTGGCGATCGTGGCCTGCAAACAGCCAGCGGTTGAGGATGGCGTCGCCGTCCGCCACGGCCAGGTACGGGTCCTGCCCGTCCAGCACCAGCCAGTCCGCGCGCTTGCCCACGGCCAGTTCGCCGATCGGTTGGCCCAGCGCCTGGGCGCCGCCCACCAGTGCGGCGTCGTACAAGGTGCGCCCGACCATCGGCTGATCGTTGCGGTACAGGCGGTTGCGGCGCTGGTCGCGCAGGCGCTGGCCGTATTCCAGCCAGCGCAGCTCTTCGACCACGCTCAGCGACACGTGGCTGTCAGAGCCGATCCCCATGCGCCCGCCCTGGGCCAGGTAGTCCACCGCCGGGAAAATACCATCGCCCAGGTTCGCCTCGGTGGTCAGGCACAGGCCGGCGATCGCACCGCTGCGGGCCATGGCGGTGACTTCGTCGGGCTCGGCGTGGGTGGCATGCACCAGGCACCAGCGTGAATCGACCTCGGTGTGCTCATACAACCATTGCAGAGGGCGCAGGCCGCTCCAGGCCAGGCAGTCGTCGACTTCCTTCTGTTGCTCGGCAATATGGATATGGACCGGGCACTGTTTGTCGCTGGCGCCGAGCACCTCGGCGATCTGCCCGGGGGTCACCGCGCGCAGGGAGTGGAAGCACAGCCCCAGCTGTTGCGCTGGCTGCGCGGCCAGCACGGGGGCGAGTTGTTGCTGCAGCGCCAGGTACTGCTCGGTGGAGTTGATGAAGCGCCGTTGCCCGTCGTTGGGCGCTTGCCCGCCGAAGCCCGAGTGGCTGTACAGCACCGGCAGCAGGGTCAGGCCGATGCCGCTGGCGGCGGCCGCGGCGCTGATGCGCCGGGACAACTCGGCCGGGTCGGCGTAACGCTGGCCGTTGTGGTCATGGTGCACATAGTGGAATTCGGCCACCGAGGTGTAGCCGGCCTTGAGCATCTCGATGTACAGCTGATGGGCGATGACCTGCAGCTGCTCCGGGGTGATGCGCCCCACCAGGCGGTACATCAGGTCGCGCCAGGTCCAGAAGCTGTCGTTGGGGTTGCCGGCCACTTCCGCCAGCCCCGCCATGGCCCGCTGGAACGCGTGCGAGTGCAGGTTGGGCATGCCCGGCAACAGCGGGCCGGCCAGGCGCTCGGCGCCCTCGGCGCTGGCATTGGCCTCGACCGCCGTCAGCCGGCCATCGGCGGCGACCTCCAGGCGGACATTGCGGGCCCAGCCCGTGGGTAGCAGGGCGCGTTCGGCGAAATAGGCGGACATCGGTGAAATCCTGTTATTGTTTAACTTGTATATACATATACAGCCGTTTGCCTGCCGGGTAAACTCCGGCAAGCTACCGTTCACTCCAACCGTACAAGGATTCAACGCCGTGCCGACACCTCCTGTCTCCGCGCTGGTTGCCCAGATGGGCGAAGGTCCGGCGCCGCTGTATGCCCGGGTCAAGCAGATGATCGCCCAGCAGATCGAAAACGGCAGCTGGCCGCCGCATCACCGGGTACCGTCGGAGAGCGAGCTGGTCAGCGAGCTGGGTTTCAGCCGCATGACCATCAACCGTGCCTTGCGTGAGCTCACCGCCGAAGGGCTGCTGGTGCGCATGCAGGGCGTCGGTACCTTCGTCGCCGAGCCAAAGAGCCGCTCGGCGTTGTTCGAGGTCAACAACATCGCCGACGAGATCGCCGGTCGCGGCCACCAGCACAGCTGCCAGGTGGTCACCCTGGCCGAAGAGGCCGCCGGCTCCGAGCGTGCCCTGGCCCTGGACATGCGTGAAGGCCAGCGGGTATTCCACTCGCTGATCGTGCACTACGAGAACGGCGTGCCGGTGCAGATCGAGGACCGTTACGTCAACGCCGCCATCGCCCCGGACTACCTCAAGCAGGACTTCACCCGGCAGACGCCCTACGCCTATCTATCGCAGGTGGCACCGCTCACCGAAGGCGAGCACGTGGTCGAGGCCATACTTGCCGAGCCCGATGAATGCCAACTGCTGCAGATCGAGCGCGGCGAGCCCTGCCTGTTGATCCGCCGCCGCACCTGGTCGGGTCGCCAGCCGGTCACCGCCGCGCGCCTGATCCACCCCGGTTCCCGTCATCGCCTGGAAGGACGATTCAGTAAATGAGTGCGTTGCAGTTGTTGCGTGCGCAGGATTACCCGCGCATGCCCTGGAAGAACGGTGGCGGTTTCACCGAAGAGATCACCCGCGATGCCGGCGACGGCCTGGACGGCTTCGGCTGGCGCCTGTCGATCGCCGACATCGAAGCGTCCGGCGGTTTTTCCACCTTCGCCGGTTACCAGCGCATCATCACCGTGCTGCAGGGCGATGGCATGCGCCTGCTGGTCGATGGCCAGCCCAGCCGGCCCCTGCTGCCATTCGACGCCTTCGCCTTCAGCGGCGAGAGCCAGGTCAGCTGCGAGTTGTTGGGTGGGGCGATCCGGGATTTCAACCTGATCTATGCGCCGCAGCGTTATCACGCACGGTTGCAGTGGTTCGATGGCACCAGTCGGCTGTTCAGCTCGGCCTCGACGGTG
Organism: Pseudomonas sp. TWI923; assembly: GCF_039673365.1. Lineage (NCBI taxonomy): Bacteria > Pseudomonadati > Pseudomonadota > Gammaproteobacteria > Pseudomonadales > Pseudomonadaceae > Pseudomonas > Pseudomonas sp. TWI923. The sequence goes on from NZ_JBDJLM010000004.1 coordinate 128,176, forward strand.
TTGCTGTTTGCCGCGAGCAATCACGTGGAAGTCGGGCTGACCGGGCACGAGGCCCAGCAGCTGGGCCGGTATGACTGTTTGCGCCTGGAGGGCAACGAAGGGTTGCTGGCGCTGGACGTGCAGGGGCGGTTCTGCCTGATCGAGCTGATGCCGCGCTAAACCAGCTGCTGCACTATCGCGGGGCAAGCCCGCTCCCACGCCTTACTTTAATTGGCGTGGGAGGGGGCTTGCCCCGCGATGCATTTCGGAGGAATGGTCCGGAATTTTTGGTTGTCCATGCTTGTACATACAAGTAAAGATGTGTTTGTATAGCACCACGACACACACACATGCCGTCGCATGACCGCAGAGGACATCCCCGTGACTGACAACAACAAATACCGTGACGTTGAAATCCGTGCCCCGCGTGGCAACAAGCTGACCGCCAAGAGCTGGCTGACCGAAGCGCCGCTGCGCATGCTGATGAACAACCTCGACCCGCAGGTCGCCGAAAACCCCAAGGAACTGGTGGTGTACGGCGGCATCGGCCGTGCCGCGCGTAACTGGGAGTGCTACGACAAGATCGTCGAGACCCTGACCCGCCTGGAAGACGACGAAACCCTGCTGGTGCAGTCGGGCAAGCCGGTCGGCGTGTTCAAGACCCACAGCAACGCCCCGCGCGTGCTGATCGCCAACTCCAACCTGGTGCCGCACTGGGCCAACTGGGAACACTTCAACGAACTGGATGCCAAAGGCCTGGCCATGTACGGCCAGATGACCGCCGGCAGCTGGATCTACATCGGCAGCCAGGGCATCGTCCAGGGCACCTACGAAACCTTCGTCGAAGCCGGCCGCCAGCACTACAACGGCAGCCTGAAAGGCAAGTGGGTACTGACCGCAGGCCTGGGCGGCATGGGCGGTGCCCAGCCACTGGCCGCGACCCTGGCCGGTGCCTGCTCGCTGAACATCGAATGCCAGCAGAGCCGCATCGATTTCCGCCTGGAAACCCGCTACGTCGATGAGCAGGCCACCGACCTCGACGACGCCCTGGCCCGCATCGCCAAGTACACCGCCGAAGGCAAGGCCATTTCCATCGCCCTGCACGGTAACGCCGCCGAAATCCTGCCTGAACTGGTCAAGCGTGGCGTGCGCCCGGACATGGTCACCGACCAGACCAGCGCCCACGACCCGCTCAACGGCTACCTGCCAGCCGGCTGGACCTGGGAGCAGTACCGCGACCGCGCAGTGACCGACCCGGCTGGCGTGGTCAAGGCCGCCAAGCAATCGATGGCCGTGCACGTGCAAGCCATGCTCGACTTCCAGAAGCAGGGCATCCCGACCTTCGACTACGGCAACAACATCCGCCAGATGGCCAAGGAAGAAGGCGTGGCCAACGCCTTCGACTTCCCAGGCTTCGTCCCGGCCTATATCCGCCCGCTGTTCTGCCGCGGTGTCGGCCCGTTCCGCTGGGCTGCGCTGTCCGGTGACGCCGAGGACATCTACAAGACCGACGCCAAGGTCAAGGAACTGATCCCGGACGACGCCCACCTGCACCGCTGGCTGGACATGGCCCGCGAGCGCATCAGCTTCCAGGGCCTGCCGGCCCGTATCTGCTGGGTTGGCCTGGGCCTGCGCGCCAAGCTGGGCCTGGCCTTCAACGAAATGGTCCGCAGCGGCGAGCTGTCGGCGCCGGTGGTCATCGGCCGCGACCATCTGGATTCGGGCTCGGTATCCAGCCCCAACCGTGAAACCGAAGCCATGCGCGACGGCTCCGACGCGGTCTCCGACTGGCCTCTGCTCAACGCCCTGCTCAACACAGCAGGCGGCGCCACCTGGGTTTCGCTGCACCACGGCGGTGGCGTGGGCATGGGCTTCTCCCAGCACTCGGGCATGGTCATCGTCTGTGACGGTACCGACGAGGCGGCCGAGCGGATCGCCCGCGTACTGACCAACGACCCGGGCACCGGCGTGATGCGCCATGCCGATGCCGGTTACCAGATCGCCATCGACTGCGCCAAGGAGCAGGGCCTCGACCTGCCAATGATCACCGGCTGATTGCCGCGCTTTGGATCGCACCCCACAAGGGTGATACTGAACAACAAGAAGTGGCCTGCGGGCACCCTGAACACAGGGCCTGCGGCCACAAGCGATTGGAGTAGCGAAGTGACCGAACTGACCCTCAAGCCTGGCACCCTGACCCTGGCCCAGCTGCGCGCCATCCATGCCGCGCCCGTGCGCCTGCAACTGGATGCCGGCGCCGCCCCGGCCATCGACGCCAGCGTCGCCTGCGTCGAGCAGATCATTGCCGAAGACCGCACCGCCTACGGCATCAATACCGGTTTCGGCCTGCTGGCCTCGACCCGCATCGCCAGCCATGACCTGGAAAACCTGCAGCGCTCGCTGGTGCTGTCCCACGCCGCCGGCATCGGCGCGCCGCTGGACGACGACCTGGTGCGCTTGATCATGGTGCTGAAGATCAACAGCCTCAGCCGTGGTTTCTCCGGCATCCGCCGCAAAGTCATCGACGCCCTGATCGGCCTGGTCAACGCCGAAGTCTACCCACACATCCCGCTCAAAGGTTCGGTCGGCGCCTCTGGCGACCTGGCCCCGCTGGCGCACATGTCGCTGGTGCTGCTGGGCGAAGGCAAGGCCCGCTACAAGGGCCAGTGGCTGAATGCTACCGAGGCCCTGGCCGTTGCCGGCCTGGAGCCGCTGACCCTGGCCGCGAAAGAGGGCCTGGCCCTGCTCAACGGCACCCAGGCTTCCACCGCCTACGCCCTGCGCGGCCTGTTCCAGGCCGAAGACCTGTACGCCGCGGCCATCGCCTGTGGTGGTCTGAGCGTTGAAGCGGCACTGGGTTCGCGTTCGCCGTTCGACGCCCGTATCCATGAAGTGCGTGGCCAGCGTGGCCAGATCGACACCGCCGCCTGCTTCCGCGACCTGCTGGGCGATTCCAGTGAAGTGTCGCTGTCGCACAAGAACTGCGACAAGGTCCAGGACCCGTACTCCCTGCGCTGCCAGCCACAGGTCATGGGCGCCTGCCTGACCCAGATCCGCCAGGCCGCCGAAGTGCTGGGCATCGAAGCCAACGCCGTGTCCGACAACCCGCTGGTATTCGCCGCCGAAGGCGATGTGATTTCCGGTGGCAACTTCCACGCAGAGCCAGTGGCCATGGCCGCCGACAACCTGGCCCTGGCCATTGCCGAGATCGGTTCGCTGAGCGAGCGCCGCATCTCGCTGATGATGGACAAGCACATGTCCCAGCTGCCGCCATTCCTGGTGGAGAACGGTGGGGTCAACTCCGGTTTCATGATCGCCCAGGTCACCGCCGCCGCGCTGGCCAGCGAGAACAAGGCGCTGTCGCACCCGCACAGCGTCGACAGCCTGCCAACCTCGGCCAACCAGGAAGACCACGTGTCGATGGCTCCGGCTGCCGGCAAGCGCCTGTGGGAAATGGCTGAGAACACCCGTGGCGTGCTGGCCATCGAGTGGCTGGGCGCCTGCCAGGGCCTGGACCTGCGCAAGGGGCTGAAGACCTCCGCCAAGCTGGAGCAGGCGCGTCATGCCCTGCGCCGTGAAGTGCCGCACTATGACCGCGACCGCTTCTTCTCGCCGGATATCGAGGCAGCCGCCGCGCTGCTGGCCCAAGGCACCCTGACCGGCCTGCTGCCGGCCGGCGTCCTGCCAAGCCTGTAATGCCTTCGGGGGCCGCTTTGCGGCCCCTTCGCGGGTTAACCCCCGCCCCCAGGGTAAGCGCCACCAGTGTGGGGGCGGGGTTTCCCGGGAAGGGCTGCGCAGCCGACCCCATCCAGACATCACGACCACAAGAACAATATAGGGACGTGACATGCAACAAGCTCAAGGCCTCACCCGCGGGCTATCTGCCCGACATATCCGTTTCATGGCGCTCGGTTCGGCAATCGGTACCGGGCTTTTCTACGGCTCCGCCTCGGCCATCCAGATGGCCGGGCCAGCCGTGCTGCTGGCCTACCTGATCGGTGGCGCCGCCGTCTTCATGGTCATGCGCGCCCTCGGCGAGATGGCCGTGCACAACCCGGTGGCCGGCTCCTTCGGCCACTACGCCAGTACCTACCTTGGCCCCATGGCTGGCTTCATCCTCGGTTGGACCTACGCCTTCGAGATGGTCATCGTCGCCATCGCCGACGTGACCGCCTTCGGTATCTACATGGGCTTCTGGTTCCCCGAAGTCGCCCGCTGGATCTGGGTGCTGGGCATCGTGTTCCTGATCGGCGGCCTGAACCTGTGCAACGTCAAGGTGTTCGGCGAGATGGAGTTCTGGCTGTCGCTGCTCAAGGTCGGCGCCATCGTCGCGATGATCCTCGCAGGCTTAGGCATCATGGCCTTCGGTTTCAGCCAGGTGGGCACTGGCCACGCTGTCGGCGTGAGCAACCTGTTCGAGCATGGCGGCTTCATGCCCAATGGCGTCAGCGGCCTGATCGCCTCGTTCGCCGTGGTGATGTTCGCCTTCGGCGGCATCGAGATCATCGGCGTTACCGCCGGTGAGGCGAAAGACCCGCAGCGGGTGATCCCGAAGGCGATCAACGCCGTGCCGCTGCGCATTCTGCTGTTCTACGTGCTGACCCTGTTCGTGCTGATGTGCCTGTACCCCTGGCCACAGATCGGCAGCCAAGGCAGCCCGTTCGTGCAGATCTTCAGCAACCTGGGGATTGGTTCGGCGGCAGCGGTGCTCAACATCGTGGTGATTTCGGCAGCCATTTCGGCGATCAACAGCGACATCTTCGGCGCTGGCCGCATGATGTACGGCCTGTCCCAGCACGGCCAGGCGCCGCGTGGCTTCGGCAAGCTGTCCAAGCACGGCGTGCCGTGGATGACCGTGGTCGTCATGGGCGGGGCGCTGCTGATCGGCGTGCTGCTCAACTACCTGATCCCGGAAAACGTGTTCCTGCTGATCGCTTCCATCGCCACCTTCGCTACCGTGTGGGTCTGGCTGATGATCCTGGTCACCCAGGTGGCCATGCGTCGCAGCATGAGCCGTGAGCAGGTGGCGCAACTGAAGTTCCCGGTACCGTTCTGGCCCTATGGCCCGGCCCTGGCCATCGCCTTCATGGTGTTCATCTTCGGTGTGCTCGGTTACTTCCCGGATACCCAGGCGGCATTGATCGTCGGCGTGATCTGGGTGGTGTTCCTGGTCGCCTCCTACCTGCTGTGGTGCAAGCCGCGTGCAGGGCAGGGCGGGTCGGCCCAGGCAGCGGCCGAGCTGCACCGCTAGTTCAGGAGATTGCAAATGAGAACCCTCTGGCAGCACTGCCATGCAGCAACCATGGCCGAGGGCCGTTACTCGATCATCGAGGACGCGGCCATCGTCACCCACGACGGCTTGATCGAATGGATCGGCCCACGGGGTGAACTGCCGCCGGTTGCGGCCGAGCGTACGGTGGACCTGGGCAATGCCTGGGTCACCCCTGGCTTGATCGACTGCCACAGCCACGCGGTCTTCGGTGGCAACCGCAGCGGTGAGTTCGAGCAGCGCCTGCAGGGCGTCAGCTACGCCGAGATCGCCGCCCAGGGCGGCGGCATCGCCAGCACCGTGCGGGCCACCCGCGCGGCCAGCGAGGATGAACTGTTCGCCAGTGCCCGGCAGCGGGTGCTGGCGCTGATGCGCGATGGCGTCACCACGCTCGAGATCAAGTCTGGCTACGGCCTGGACCTGGCCAACGAGCGCAAGATGCTGCGCGTGGCCCGGCGCCTGGGCGAGGAGCTGCCACTGACCGTGCGCAGCACCTGCCTGGCGGCCCATGCGCTACCGCCGGAGTACGCGGGCAGGGCGGACGACTACATTGCCCACATCTGCGACGAAATGCTCCCGGCGCTGGCGGCCGAGGGTCTGGTGGATGCGGTGGATGCGTTCTGCGAGCACCTGGCATTCTCTCCGGCCCAGGTCGAACGCCTGTTCATCAAGGCGCGGGAGTTGGGGCTGCCGGTCAAGCTGCATGCCGAGCAGCTGTCGTCACTGCATGGATCGAGCCTGGCGGCGCGTTACCAGGCGCTGTCGGCCGACCACCTGGAGTTCATGACCGAGGAAGACGCCATCGCCATGGCCGAGGCCGGCACCGTCGCCGTGCTGCTGCCGGGGGCCTTCTACTTCCTGCGTGAAACCCAGCTGCCACCCATGGAGGCCCTGCGCCGTCATGGGGTGAAGATCGCCCTGGCCAGTGACCTCAACCCCGGCACATCGCCGGGGCTGTCACTGCGCCTGATGCTGAACATGGGCTGCACCTGTTTCCGCATGACCCCGGAAGAGGCGCTGGCCGGCGTCACCGTGCATGCCGCCACGGCACTGGGCTTGGGCGACAGCCATGGTTCGCTGGAGGCCGGCAAGGTCGCCGACTTCGTCGCCTGGCAGATCGAGCGCCCCGCCGACCTCAGCTACTGGCTCGGCGGCGACCTGCCCAAGCGCGTGGTGCGCCTGGGTCACGAGATAACTCACTGAGCGAGGCGACATGGACAAGGTATTGAGTTTCCACCAGGGCCGCCTGCCGCTGCTGATCAGCATGCCCCATGCCGGGCTTGGCCTGACCGACGCCGTGCGTGATGGCCTGGTCGACGCGGCGCGCAGCCTGCCCGACACCGATTGGCATATTCCGCAGTTGTACGACTTTGCCCGCGGGCTGGGTGCCAGCGTGGTGGCGGCGGAGTATTCGCGGTTCGTCATCGACCTGAACCGGCCGGATGACGACAAGCCGTTGTACGCCGGGGCTACTACCGGGTTGTATCCGGCGACGCTGTTCGAGGGGGAGCCGTTGTTCAAGGAAGGCCAGGCGCCCAGCGTCGAGCAGCGGGCTGTTTACCTGGAGCAGATCTGGCGGCCGTACCACGACACGATTCGTCGCGAGCTGGCGCGGATGCGTGAAGAGTTTGGTTATGCGTTGTTGTGGGATGCGCACTCGATCCGGTCGGTGATCCCGCATCTGTTTGACGGCAAATTGCCGGATTTCAACCTGGGGACCTTCAATGGCGCCAGTTGCGATCCGGTATTGGCTGAGCGGCTGCAGGGTGTTTGCGCCGAGTTCCCGGCCTATACCCATGTGCTCAATGGCCGCTTCAAAGGCGGGCACATCACTCGCCACTATGGTGATCCGGCCAATCACATCCATGCCGTGCAGCTGGAGCTGGGGCAGTGCACCTATATGAATGAGGTGGAGCCGTTCGCCTACCGCGAAGATCTGGCGCAGCCGACGCAGGTGGTGCTCAAGCGCCTGTTGGAGACGGTGCTGGCGTGGGGTGAGGAGCGGTACCGGGGTGGTTCGCGAGGGTAGGGCGGTCGACCGAGTCAGGGCTGGCAGGTGTTCGCCACGACCCTTTCGGCGCCTATGAAATCGAGCGCCGCCCGCGCGGCGCATCGCTGGCAAGCCAGCTCCCACATCTGTTTCGGGCCAGTCACTCCTGTGATTTCATCGCTGTCCGCCTTGTTGGTACGACGCGGTAGTGAGGTGGGCACTGCTGGCGCCTCGCCTGACTTGAGACATGCACCAAGGCGTGCAGCGGTACCCTCACAGGCATAATTGGCCCGAAACAAATGTGGGAGCTGGCTTGCCAGCGATGCGCCGCGCGGGCGGCGCTCGATCTCGAGGGCGCTGAAGATCCCTTGTCGAACACCTGCCAGCCCTGACGCAATCCCAAACCATGCCCTCCAAAGCATCACGCCCCACCACTCCCCCCACCGCCAACAACCCCAAAACCCCGACGATTCACACGGACACATGCTCTTCGCGCAATTCAGGTTTATGATGCCCAACGGCAGAATAATTCCTCACACGGAGTGCGCAATGCAGACCCTCTACCCGCAGATCAAACCCTACGCCCGGCACGATCTGGCCGTGGAAGCGCCGCATGTGCTGTATGTCGATGAAAGCGGTTCGCCGGAAGGTCTGCCGGTGGTGTTCATCCACGGCGGCCCGGGCGCTGGTTGCGATGCCCAGAGCCGCTGCTACTTCGACCCCAACCTGTACCGCATCATCACCTTCGACCAGCGCGGCTGTGGCCGTTCCACGCCCCATGCGAGCCTGGAGAACAACACCACCTGGCACCTGGTCGAAGACCTCGAGCGTATCCGTGAACACCTGGGGATCGACAAGTGGGTGCTGTTCGGCGGCTCCTGGGGTTCGACCCTGGCCCTGGCCTACGCCCAGACCCACCCCGAGCGCGTCCACGGCCTGATCCTGCGGGGCATCTTCCTGTGCCGCCCGCAGGAAATCAGCTGGTTCTACCAGGAAGGCGCCAGCCGCCTGTTCCCCGACTACTGGCAGGACTACATCGCGCCCATTCCGCCGGAAGAGCGTGGCGACCTGGTCCAGGCTTTCCACAAGCGCCTCACCGGCAATGACCAGATCGCCCAGATGCACGCCGCCAAGGCCTGGTCGACCTGGGAAGGGCGCACTGCGACGCTGCGCCCGAACCCGCTGGTGGTCGACCGCTTCTCCGAGCCGCAGCGCGCACTGTCGATCGCCCGTATCGAATGCCACTACTTCACCAACAATGCCTTCCTCGAAGAAAACCAGCTGATCCGCGACATCCCGAAGATCGCCCACCTGCCGGCGGTGATCGTGCATGGCCGCTACGACGTGATCTGCCCGCTGGACAACGCCTGGGAACTGCACCAGGCCTGGCCTAACAGCGAGCTAAAGGTGATTCGCGATGCCGGCCACGCCGCCTCCGAGCCAGGCATCACCGACGCCCTGGTGCGTGCCGCCGACCAGATGGCCCGGCGCCTGCTCGACCTGCCTTTGGAAGAGGCATGAAGGGCCTGATTCAGCGCGTGCGCGGCGCCCGGGTCGAAGTGGCCGGGGAGATCGTCGGCGCCATCGACCAGGGCCTGCTGGCGCTGGTCGCGGTCGAGCCTGAAGATTCGCCCGAGCACGCCGACAAGCTGTTGCACAAGCTGCTTAACTATCGGGTGTTCAGTGACGAGCAGGGCAAGATGAACCGCTCGCTCAAGGATGTCGGCGGCGGCTTGCTGCTGGTGTCGCAGTTCACCCTGGCCGCCGACACCCGCAATGGCATGCGCCCGAGCTTTTCGACGGCCGCGCCGCCGGCCCTCGGCGCCGAGCTTTTCGACTATCTTTTGCAGCAGGCACGGCGCCAGCACCCCGAGGTGGCGAGCGGTCGCTTCGGTGCAGACATGCAGGTGCATCTGGTGAATGATGGCCCGGTAACATTTATGTTACAAATATGAGGTCAAAAAACCCCTTGTTTGTAGGAAAACAAGGGGTTTTGTACGATAAATAGTTACTCCAGCCTGATGCGTTGTAACGCGACCTGCTGGATAATCGCGCGCTGCTTGAACCTGCGTTCGCAGGTTCGTTTCACTTTGACCCGAGTATTGTCTGGATCCGTTTGGGGAATCATTACGCCCTCACGGGGTCCGAACAGTGCTCGCCAACCCGGCATTGGTCGCTGGCCGTTGGTTTCATGATCTGATTTCGGCGAGGATTGCTCGTGATTGTAAGCCCCAGTTTTGCACCAAGAATTCCCAGCACACGGCTGCGCAAGGCGATGCTCGCCGGCGTCGCGCTGGTCGGCCTGATGAGCGCGGGCCAGTTGTGGGCATTCAATCTGGATGATGTTGCAGCCAAGGCAAAGGATCTGGCCGGCCAGAAGTACGAAGCACCGAAGAGCAACCTGCCGCCGGTGTTCCGCGACATGAAGTACGCCGACTACCAGAAGATCCGCTTCCTGCAGGAAAAGGCCGAGTGGGCCAAGGACAAGACGCCGTTCAAGCTCTCGTTCTACCACCAGGGCATGCACTTCGACACGCCAGTCAAGATCAACCAGATCAGCGCCAAGAAGGTCGAAGAGATCAAGTACGACCCGAGCCGCTTCGAGTTCGGTGACGTGCCGCATGACCCCGACGCCACCAAGAACCTCGGCTACGCCGGCTTCCGGGTGCTCTACCCGATCAACAAGGCCGACAAGCAGGACGAGATCATGACCCTGCTGGGCGCCAGCTACTTCCGCGTGGTCGGCAAGGGCCACCGCTATGGCCTGTCGGCCCGTGGCCTGGCCATCGACACCGCGCTGCCGTCGGGCGAGGAATTCCCGCGCTTCACCGAGTTCTGGATCGAGAAGCCGAAGCCGACCGACAAGCACCTGGTGATCTACGCACTGCTCGACTCGCCGCGCTCCACTGGTGCCTACAAGCTCACCCTGCGTCCGGGTGAAGACACCCTGGTCGACGTCAAATCGCGCGTCTATCTGCGTGACCACGTCAGCCGCCTGGGCGTTGCCCCGCTGACCAGCATGTACCTGTTCGGCCCTAACCAGCCGTCGAAGATCATGAACTACCGCCCAGCGCTGCACGACTCCGAAGGCCTGGCGATCCATGCCGGCAACGGCGAGTGGCTGTGGCGCCCGCTGAACAACCCGAAACATCTGGCTGTGAGCAACTTCAGCGTCGAGAACCCGCGTGGTTTCGGCCTGCTGCAGCGCCAGCGCGACTTCAGCGACTACGAAGACCTCGACGACGAATACGAGAAGCGCCCGAGCGCCTGGATCGAGCCGAAAGGCGACTGGGGCAAAGGCACCGTCGACTTGGTCGAGATCCCGACCGCCGACGAAACCAACGATAACATCGTTGCGTTCTGGAGCCCGGAAACCCTGCCTGAGCCAGGCAAGCCGTTCGAATACGACTACCGCCTGCGCTGGACCATCAAGGAAGACCAGCTGCACTCCCAGGAACTGGGCTGGGTCAAGCAGACCCTGCGTTCCGCCGGTGACGTCAAGCAGTCCAACCTGATCCGCCAGACTGACGGCAGCGTCGCCCTGCTGGTCGATTTCGTCGGCCCGAACCTGGCGGCACTGCCGGCAGACACCGCCGTGCGCAGCCAGGTCAGCGTCGGCGACAACGCCGAAGTGGTCGAGAACAACCTGCGTTATAACCCCGAGACCAAAGGCTGGCGTCTCACCCTGCGCCTGAAGGTGCAGGATCCGAAGAAGTCCACCGAGATGCGCGCCGCGCTGCTGCGTGACGTTCCGGTCGAGCAACCGAAGCCCGCCAAGGAAACCAAACAGGACAAGGCTGCGGCCAAGCACGCTCAGGCCAAGGCCGAGAAAGCCAAGGCCGAGCAACCCGCCGCCGACGCGGCATCCACCACCGGTACCCCGGCCACCACCGAAAAAGTGCTGACCGAGACCTGGAGCTATCAGTTGCCTGCCGATGAGTAACTCAAGCGCAAGGCCGGAATCGCTTGGCGAATACCTGGCCCACCTCCCCCTGAGCGACGAGCAGCGCGCGGAACTCGCCAGCTGCACCTCGTTCGACGAGCTGCACCAACGTCTGGCGGCCAACCCGGCCGCCGGCACCGCCGAGGCCGTGCAGGCCTCGGTGGGCTCCCGTCTTACCGTAGGCAGCGCCGCCGAGCTGGAAGAGGCCGAAATGCTCGGCGTCGACGGCAGCGGGCGGCTGTGCCTGAAGATCGCCCCGCCGATCAAGCGCACCAAGGTCGTGCCCGAGCCATGGCGCACCAACGTGCTGATCCGCATGTGGCGGCGCATGACCGGCCGCACCAACGCCCCGCAGCCGCCCAAGCGCGAGCTGCCGCCGGCGCGCTGGCGCACGGTCGGCTCGATCCGCCGCTATATCCTGCTGACGCTGATGATCGGCCAGACCATCGTCGCCGGCTGGTACATGAAAGGCATCCTGCCATACCAGGGCTGGTCGTTCGTCGACCTCGAGGAAGTGCTGCACCAGCCGCTGTGGGACACCGTGGTACAGGTGTGGCCCTACGCGCTGCAGACCTCCATCCTGATTCTTTTCGGCATCCTGTTCTGCTGGGTTTCGGCGGGCTTCTGGACCGCGTTGATGGGCTTCCTCGAGCTGCTCACCGGGCGTGACAAGTACCGCATCTCTGGCAGCAGTGCCGGCAACGAGCCGATCCCCGCCGAGTCGCGCACCGCGCTGGTGATGCCGATCTGCAACGAAGACGTGCCACGGGTGTTCGCCGGCCTGCGCGCCACCTTCGAGTCGGTGGCTGCCAGCGGCAACCTCGACCGCTTCGACTTCTTCGTGCTCAGCGACACCAACGACACCGACATCGCCGTGGCCGAGCAGCAGGCCTGGCTGGACGTATGCCGTGAGGCCAAGGGCTTCGGCCGCATCTTCTACCGCCGCCGCCGTCGCCGCGTGAAGCGCAAGAGCGGCAACCTCGACGACTTCTGCCGTCGCTGGGGTGGCGAGTACAAGTACATGGTCGTGCTCGACGCCGACAGCGTCATGAGCGGCGAGTGCCTGAGCAGCCTGGTGCGCCTGATGGAGGCCAACCCGGACGCCGGCATCATCCAGACCGGGCCGAAAGCCTCGGGCATGGACACCCTGTATGCGCGCATGCAGCAGTTCGCCACCCGCGTGTATGGCCCGCTGTTCACCGCCGGCCTGCACTTCTGGCAGCTGGGCGAGTCGCACTACTGGGGCCACAACGCGATCATCCGCATGAAGCCGTTCATCGAGCACTGCGCCCTGGCGCCGTTGCCCGGCAAGGGCGCCTTCGCCGGTGCGATTCTCTCCCACGACTTCGTCGAAGCCGCGCTGATGCGCCGTGCCGGCTGGGGCGTGTGGATTGCCTACGACCTGCCGGGCAGTTACGAAGAATTGCCGCCGAACCTGCTCGACGAGCTCAAGCGTGACCGCCGCTGGTGCCACGGCAACCTGATGAACTTCCGCCTGTTCCTGGTCAAGGGCATGCATCCGGTGCACCGTGCGGTGTTCCTCACCGGGGTGATGTCGTACCTGTCGGCGCCGCTGTGGTTCCTGTTCCTGGTGCTGTCGACCGCGCTGCTGGCGACCAACACCCTGATGGAGCCGCAGTACTTCATCGAGCCGTTCCAGCTCTACCCGTTGTGGCCGCAGTGGCACCCGGAGAAAGCCATCGCGCTGTTCTCCACCACCATCGTGCTGCTGTTCCTGCCCAAGCTGCTCAGCGTCATCCTGATCTGGGCCAAGGGCGCCACCGAGTTCGGCGGGCGCATCAAGGTCACCCAGTCGATGCTGATGGAGATGCTGTTCTCCATGCTGCTGGCGCCGGTGCGGATGATCTTCCACACCCGTTTCGTACTGGCCGCGTTCCTCGGCTGGGCCGCGACCTGGAACTCGCCGCAGCGTGACGACGACTCCACGCCGTGGAGCGAAGCGGTGCGTCGCCACGGCCCGCAGACCCTGCTGGGCTTTGCCTGGGCCGCGCTGGTGGCCTGGCTGAACCCGAGCTTCCTGTGGTGGCTGGCGCCTATCGTTGGCTCGCTGCTGCTGTCGATCCCGGTGTCGGTGATCTCCAGCCGCACGCGCCTGGGCCTGGCGGCCAAGGACGAGAAGCTGTTCCTTATCCCCGAGGAGTACGCCACGCCTCAGGAGCTGCTGGCCACCGACCAGTACACCCACGAGAACCGCTGGCACGCCCTGCACGACGGCTTCGTCCGCGCCGTGGTCGACCCGCGCCAGAACGCCCTGGCCTGCGCCATGGCCACTGCGCGCCATGGTCAGTCCAAGGCGATCGAAACCTTGCGTGACGAGCGCGTGGCCAAGGCGCTGGAAGTAGGCCCCAAAGGCCTGGACGGCAACACCCGCCTGGCCTTGCTGAGCGACCCGGTGGCGCTGTCGCGCCTGCACGGGCAGGTCTGGGCCGAGCACAACGCGGCGTGGATCGATGTGTGGCGTGCGTCGATCGACAACGACCCGCACTCGCCGTTGCTGCCGTTGCATCCGGAGAACCAGGCACAGCCAGCTCTGGCTTGATTCGCTGTAGCACCATCGCGGGGCAAGCCCGCTCCCACGCCGCCGCCACAATCAGGAAAACCTTCATGACTCCCCCCAGGTGCTGATCAACCCATGCAGGCCATGCAAAGGCACGGCCAGCCAGCTCGGCCGGTTCTCGGCTTCGTAGCTGATTTCATAGGCGGCTTTTTCCAGGCAGAACAGTTCCAGTGCGGCGCGCTCGCCCTCGGCCTGCTGCCAGGCATGGGGCATGGCGGCGGTGGCCAGGCCATAGGCTTCGACGAAGGCGTGACGCGACTGGTGCAGGTACTGCCGAGCAACCCGCTGACGGGCCTGGCGCGCCGCGTCGGAGAGGTCTACCGCCGAGGCGCTGCGCAGGATCATGGCAGCAGCATAGTCGAAGGATCGCAATACGCCGCTGACATCCTTGTAAGGGCTGTGTCTGGCCCGGCGCTCGTCCAGCGGCCGCGCCGGTTCGCCCTCGAAATCGATCAGGTAGGCATCGCCCTGCACCACCAGCACCTGGCCCAGGTGCAGGTCGCCGTGTACACGCATCAACAATCCGCCCTGGGCCTGACGGGCCAGGTTGTCGATGTGCTGGCGCAAGCCTTGGCGTTGTTGCTGCAGGTCGTCGACCAGGGCCTGGCTGTCAGTGTCCAGGCTGTTGCGGTGCTCGGCCAGCAGGTCCAGGGCATGCTCGAGCTCGGTGCTGATCTGCCGGCTCCAGCGCTCGCTGTCGCGGGCATCGCTCGGCCGCGGCTGGAACGCTTCATCATCGGTGGGCGCCGCCAGCAGCAGGTGCATCTCGCCCAGGCGCTGGCCCAGCAAGGCGGCGAAGCCGGTGAGTTCGGCCAAGGCGTCGGTGTGCGCCTCCTGCTCACTGCGGGTCGGTTCCATCTCGTCGCGGATCGCCCGTTCCAGGGTGTTCTGGGTCCAGTCCCAGGCATCGCCCTGGTTGCTCAGGTAGCCCTGGGCGATCATCAGCAGGGTTGCTTGATCGCTTTCGTCGACGCGGCTGACCCAAGCCAGCAAAGGCGAGATATTGGCAAAGCCGGCAGCAGTGAGGTAGGCGCTCATCTCCAGCTCCGGGTGGATCCCCGGGTTGACCCGGCGGATCAGCTTGAGCACCAGGCTGCCGCCCACCACCACCGAGCTGTTGGACTGCTCCGCGCCCAGGTAGCGCACCTCGCTCTCTTCATCGAGCGCCAGCGCCGCCAGTTGCTCGGTGCACTGGAAACGCAGTTCGCCCAGGCCGTCGCCACAGGGCAGGCGCAGGCCGTCACGGCAGCCGCGCAGCACAGCACGGATGAAGGGCTCGAGGACGAAGGCATCGGTGATCAGCCCCACCTGACGACCACGGCGCACCCGCGACAGCGCCAGTTGCTGGGGCAGCGCGGCGTTGATCTGCTCCTCCGGCAACAACCCGAACGGCAGTTGGTAGTGGGTCACCACACCATTGCTGTGCACCTCCAGCTCGCCGAGCAATGCCGGCAAGGTCGCGGTGGCGAAGCGTACGCCGTAACGCAGGTGCACCTGGTCGATCGGCCCTTCCTTACCGGCGAACCAGCGCCGCTTGGGCAGGTACTGGGGCAGGATCGCGCTTTCCAGGGTGCCCCGGGACGGCGCTTCGAGCAGCTCTTCCATGCGCTTGCGCAGCACCAGGGTGGTCAGCTCGGGCAGGCCTTCGGTGGGCTGCACATGCCAGCTGGGCATGCGGTCGTGGGCGGCCAGCAGGAACCAGTAGAAGCCGTATGGCGCCAGGGTAAGCAGGAACGGCAACTGGCCGATGGGCGGGAACGCGCTGCCACCGAGCATCTCCACCGGCACCCGTTCGGCGTACTGCGAAAGCTCCAGCTCCGCGGCCTGGGCGGCGCGTGAAACGTTGGCCACGCACAGCACCACTTCACTGTTGCCCTCGGCATCGGTGTACTCGCGGATATAGGCGAGGATGCGCCGGTTGCTCGGGGTCAGCATTTTCAAGGTGCCACGGCCAAAGGCCTTCTGCTGGTTGCGCACCGACAGCAGGCGGCGGTTCCAGTTGAGCAGCGAGTGCGGGTCGTGGGCCTGGGCCTCGACGTTGATGGTCTGGTAGCCGTACAGCGGGTCCATGATCGGGGGCAGCACCAGGCGCTGCGGCTCGGCCTTGGAGAAACCGCCGTTACGGTCCGGCGACCACTGCATGGGGGTGCGCACGCCGTCGCGGTCGCCCAGGTAGATGTTGTCGCCCATGCCCAGTTCGTCGCCGTAGTACAGCGTGGGCGTGCCGGGCATCGACAGCAGCAGGCTGGTCAGCAGCTCGATGCGCCGCCGGTCGCGCTGCAGCAAGGGCGCCAGGCGGCGGCGGATGCCTAGGTTGATGCGCGCGCGACGGTCTTCGGCGTAGTAGTTCCACAGGTAGTCGCGCTCGCGGTCGGTGACCATTTCCAGCGTCAGCTCATCGTGGTTGCGCAGGAAGATCGCCCATTGACAGTTGGCGGGGATCTCCGGGGTCTGGCGCAGGATATCGGTGATCGGGAAGCGGTCTTCCATGGCCAGGGCCATGTACATGCGCGGCATCAGCGGGAAGTGGAAGGCCATGTGGCATTCGTCGCCTTCACCTTCGCCGAAGTACGGCCGGGTGTCCTCCGGCCACTGGTTGGCCTCGGCCAGCAGCATGCGGTCGGGGTAGTTGGCGTCGATCTCGGCGCGGATCGCCTTGAGCACTGTGTGGGTCTCAGGCAGGTTCTCGTTGTTGGTGCCGTCGCGCTCGATCAGGTAGGGGATGGCGTCCAGGCGCAGACCATCGACGCCGATGTCGAGCCAGAAGCGCATCACCCCGATCACGGCCTTGAGCACCTGCGGGTTGTCGAAGTTCAGGTCCGGCTGATGCGAGTAGAAGCGGTGCCAGAAGTACTGGCCGGCCACTGGGTCCCAGGTCCAGTTGGACTTTTCGGTGTCGAGGAAGATGATCCGGGTGCCGTCGTACTTCTGGTCATCGTCCGACCACACGTAGAAATCCCGGGCCTTGCTGCCGCGCTTGGCGTGGCGGGCGCGCTGGAACCAGGGGTGTTGGTCGGAGGTGTGGTTGATGACCAGTTCGGTGATCACCCGCAGGCCGCGTTTGTGGGCCTCGGCGATGAAGCGTTTGGCGTCGGCCATGCTGCCGTAGTCCGGGTGCACGGCTTTGTATTCGCCGATGTCGTAGCCGTCGTCGCGCCGTGGCGAGGGGTAGAACGGCAGCAGCCAGAGGGTGTTGACGCCAAGTTCGGCGATGTAGTCGAGCTTGCTGATCAAGCCGGCGAAATCGCCGATGCCGTCGTTGTTCGCGTCGAAGAACGATTTCACGTGCAGCTGGTAGATCACCGCGTCCTTGTACCAGAGGGGATCGTCGATGAAGGCTGCCGGGCGGGAACGCTTGGCCATGTGCGACTCCTTTCGGTTCTCGGTTTGACGCGCCCCCTGTGGGAGCGGGTTTACCCGCGAAACAGACTCCGCGGTGTGTGGCACCGGCGTTGCCGGTGTTCGCGGGTAAACCCGCTCCCACAAAATCGCTTACCCCATCCGTTCAATGCGCCAGATGCCGAACGGCTGGTGCCAGGGCTCTATGCGCATCCACTGGGTCTTGCCGTGCCAGGTCCAGCGGTGCCCGGTCATCAGGTCCTCGCCCTGGGTGTCGGCGTTGTCATCCAGGCCCAGCTCCCACAGTGGCAGCTCGAAGCTGGCCTCCTGGGCGTTGTGCGGGTCGAGGCTGATGGCGACGAGGATGTAGTTGTCGCGCTCGGCGGTGCGCTTGGCGAAGAACAGGATCTGCTCGTTCCAGCAGTTGAGGAAGAGCACGCCCAGGTGGGTCTGCAGGGCCCGGTTGTGCCGGCGGATGCGGTTGAGCTGGGCGATTTCGGCGACGATATTGCCGGGCTGGTTGAAGTCGCGCGGGCGGATCTGGTACTTCTCCGAGTCCAGGTACTCCTCTTTGCCGGGCAGCGGCGTGCCTTCGCACAGTTCGAAACCCGAATACATGCCCCACAGCCCTGAGCCCATGGTCGCCAGCGCGGCGCGGATCAGAAAGCCCGCGCGGCCAGAGGTGTGCAGAAAGAACGGGTTGATGTCCGGCGTATTGACGAAGAAGTTGGGCCGGTAACACAGGCTCCACGGTGGCTGGTTGAGTTCTTCGAAGTACTCGCGCAGCTCCTGCTTGCTGTTGCGCCAGGTGAAGTAGGTGTAGCTCTGGGCGTACCCCACCTTGCCCAGCCGCGCCATCATCGCCGGGCGGGTGAAGGCTTCGGCGAGGAAGATCACTTCGGGGTGCTGGCTGCGCACATTGGCGATCAGCCATTGCCAGAACGGCAGCGGCTTGGTGTGCGGGTTGTCGACGCGGAAGGTCTTGACCCCCTCCTCGACCCAGCCGACCACCACGTCGCGCAGGGCCAGCCACAGGCTGGGCACCGCCTCGGCGGCGTAGAAATCGACGTTGACGATGTCCTGGTACTTTTTCGGCGGGTTCTCGGCATAGCGGATGGTGCCGTCGAGGCGCCAGCTGAACCATCCGGGGTGCTCCTTCAACCAGGGGTGGTCCTGGGAGCACTGGATGGCGAAGTCCAGGGCGATCTCCAGGCCGTGTTCGGCGGCGGCGGCCACCAGGCGGCGGAAGTCTTCGCGGCTGCCCAGCTGTGGGTGGATGGCGTCGTGGCCGCCTTCGGGGCTGCCGATGGCGTAGGGGCTGCCGGGGTCGCCGGGCTCGGCCTGCAAAGCGTTGTTGCGGCCCTTGCGGTGTTGCAGGCCGATGGGGTGAATGGGCGGGAAGTACAGCACGTCGAAGCCCATGTCGCGGATCATCGGCAGGCGCTGGTGCACATCATTGAAGGTGCCGTGGCGCTCGGGGTCGTCGGTGACCGAACGTGGGAACAGCTCGTACCAGCTGGCGAACATCGCGGCTTCGCGGTCCACGTCCAGGGGGAACTCGGGGCTGCGGGTGAGGTAGCTGCGGTGCTCGGCCTCGCTCATCAACCGGGTGACATCGGGGTGCAGCAGCTGCGCCACCTGGTCATCCACCGACAACTCCGGCAGGCGCTGCTGCAAGGCTTGCAACTGCTCGCGCAACAGGCCTTCGTTGCGCTGGATGCCCTGCCCCAGCAGCACACGGCCCTCTTGCAGTTCGAGCTGTACGTCCTGGCCTGCGGCGTACTTCTTCTCCAGGTCGTGGCAATAGGTGGCGAACGGGTCGATCCAGGCTTCGATGCTGAACAGGTGCAGGCCCAGCTCGCCGGGTGTGAAGTCGGCCAGCCACAGGTCGTTGCCCGGCGAGTGCATGGCCACACCGTGCCAGCGACGGCTGTGGGCCTGGCGCCAGTACAGCATCACCGCCAGGCGGTCGTGGCCGTCGGCGTACACCTTGGCGCTGACGTCGACCTTGTGCCCGCGCACTGCCTTGGCGGCAAAGGTACCGCCGTCTATCACGGGCGTCGCGTCCTCGATCACGATGCGTGGCGCCAGCAACGCCTGGGAAAGGCTGATGGCCTGGTCCGGGTGGTCACCTGCCATGGGTACGCTTTCGAAGGGCTCACTACCTGTCATCGCACTCGCTCCGTGGGGATTGTGGCGGTAAGGGTTCAGAGCCGTGCTCGAGGGTGGGGTTCAATAAAATTGAGCGAATGGCGCCAGGCGTGGGTCGAAGCCTGCGACACCTCTTCATTCATCCCGCGAGGTCAGGCCCATGAGTATTCCCATTCCACCGGAGACACCCGACCCGAACATCGACGACCCGACATTGCCGCCGCCGGTGCCCGAGGAAGATCCGGACGAAGCGCCGATCAAGCCGTGCGTGCCGCCCACAGTGGGCGACCCGCCGAGCGAGGAGCCGCCGGTGAGAGGTAGAGGATAGACGGCACCCGGCGTTTCGTGCGGCGTATCTGTAGGAGCCAGCCTCGTTGGCGCCTACAGGGTGAATGCACAGAATCATGAACGGCGCACCTGGCATTTCTACCAGTAGCGCAGGCAGCATTGAGGCGCGTACAGAGGAGCCACCCTTTCAAGGCTGACTTCGGTATGCGCTCCCGGCTCTACATCTCTGCTCGCCTGCTGTGGATCATCGCCAACTTCCTCGAACAGTGGTCATACAGGATCACGCCTGACGTCTCCATGGACGAGCTGGGGGCGGACAGCTTCGACATGGTCGAACTTCAAGCGCTGATCGAGGAAGCATTCGACATCTGCATTCCTCACCAGATCCGAACCTATGTGACCTTCGTCGAGCTGGTTGAGCTGGTGTATCGGGCGATGCCGCCCACTACCCACCCAGCTCCTCGACACTGATCTCGCGCATCCGGAACTTCTGCACCTTCCCCGTCACCGTCATCGGGAACTCATCGACAAAGCGAAAATGCCGTGGTGCCTTGAAATGCGCCAAGCGCGCCTTGCACCACTGCTGCAATTCATCAGCCGTAGCGCTGTGGCCAGGGTGCAGACGAACCCAGGCCACCACCTCCTCGCCGTACTTGCTGCACGGAATCCCCACCACCTGCGCCTCGGCCACCGCTGGGTGGGTATGGAAGAACTCTTCCAGCTCACGCGGATAGATGTTCTCGCCACCGCGAATGATCATGTCCTTGTTGCGCCCGACGATGCGCACGTAACCCTGCTCGTCCATCACTGCCAGATCACCGGTGCGCATCCAGCGGGCCGGATCGATGGCGTCATGGGTGGCCTGCAGGTTGTCCCAGTAGCCGAGCATCACGCTGTAGCCGCGGGTGCACAGCTCGCCGATCTGGCCACGTGGGACGATGCAGCCGTCGGCGTCCACCAGCTTGGTTTCCAGCTGCGGCTGGGTGCGGCCGACCGTGGTCACGCGCAGCTCCAGCTCGTCATCAGGGCCGGTTTGCAGCGACACCGGGCTGGTCTCGGTCATGCCATAGGCGATCTGCACCTCGGCCATGTGCATCTGTTCGATGACCTTGCGCATCACCTCGATCGGGCAGGTGGCGCCGGCCATGATGCCGCTGCGCAGGGTCGAGAGGTCCAGCTGCGGGCGCGACGGGTGGTCGAGCATGGCGATGAACATGGTCGGCACGCCATAGAGGATGCTGGCGCGCTCTTCGGCCACGGCGCGCAGGGTGAGCTCGGCGTCGAAGGCGTCGTTGGGGTAGACCATGGTGCTGCCGTGGGTGATGCAACCGAGGTTGGCCATGACCATGCCGAAGCAGTGGTACAGCGGCACCGGGATCACCATGCGGTCGTGTTCGGTAAGGCCAAGGCTTTCGCCGACCATGTAGCCGTTGTTGAGGATGTTGTAGTGGCTCAGGGTCGCGCCTTTGGGCGCGCCGGTGGTGCCGGAGGTGTACTGGATGTTCACTGGCTGGTCGAACTGCAGGCTGTTCTGGCGCTGCTCGAAGCTGACCGGGTCGATCTCCCCTGCCCGCCCGGCCAATGCGGCCCAAGGCAGGAAACCTGCCGGCGCTGCGGCGGCCAGGCTGATCACCCCGCGCAGGTCGGGCAGGCGCTCGCTGTGCAATTGGCCAAGCGCATGGTTCGCCAGCTCCGGCACCAGCTCCTGCACCATGGCGTGGTAGTCGGAGGTCTTGAACGCATCGGCGCACACCAGCCAACGGCAGCCAGACTGGCGTAGCACATACTCAAGCTCGCCCACCCGATAGGCCGGGTTGATGTTGACCAGGATCGCGCCAACCTTGGCTGTGGCCAGCTGCAGGATGCACCACTGGGCGCAGTTGGGTGCCCAGATGCCGACCCGCTCGCCGCCGGACACGCCCAGCGCCATCAGCGCCCGGGCGTGCAGCTCGACCTGTACGGCCAGTTCGCGCCAGCTGTAGCGCAGGCCCTGGTGCCGCACCACCAGCGCCTCGCGCTCGGCATGGCGGGCCACGGTGGCGTCGAAGGCCTGGCCGATGGTCAGGGTCAGTAACGGGTGGTCCTGGCGGCCGCGGGTATAGCTTGGTTGAGGCATGGTTGTCCCTTCTTGTGGTTGTTCTGGGCATGACTGAAGCAGGCGGCGATTACTCTGGCGCAGATTTACGTTTACGTAAAGGTGATGATCTGATTGACAGTGCCGAGAGGCAGGTTTACGTTAACGTCAACCACGAACACACCGTCCCTGTGGGAGCGGGCTTGCCCGCGATGAGGCCGGACCAGGCGATACCGCTGGCCGTTCTGACGGGCATCGCGGGCAAGCCCGCTCCCACAGGATCGGTGTGGTACCTCGAACTTCAAGAACAAGAAGGTGCCCACATGCATTACCCCAGCCTGAACTTCGCCCTGGGCGAAACCATCGACATGCTCCGCGACCAGGTGCGCACCTTCGTCGCCGCCGAGCTGGCCCCGCGCGCCGCACAGATCGACCACGACAACCTGTTCCCCGCCGACATGTGGCGCAAGTTCGGCGACATGGGCCTCTTGGGCATCACGGTTTCGGAAGAGTACGGCGGCGCCGGTCTGGGCTACCTGGCCCACGTGGTCTCGATGGAAGAAATCAGCCGCGGGTCGGCCTCGGTGGCCCTGTCCTACGGCGCCCACTCCAACCTGTGCGTCAACCAGATCAACCGCAACGGCACCCACGAGCAGAAACTCAAGTACCTGCCCAAGCTGATCAGCGGCGAGCACATCGGCGCCCTGGCCATGAGCGAACCCAACGCCGGCTCCGACGTGGTGTCGATGAAGCTGCGCGCCGAAAAACGCGGCGACCGCTATGTGCTCAACGGCAGCAAGACCTGGATCACCAACGGCCCCGACGCCAACACCTATGTGATCTACGCCAAGACCGATCTGGACAAGGGCCCCCACGGCATCACCGCGTTCATCGTCGAGCGCGACTGGAAGGGTTTCAGCCGCAGCAACAAGTTCGACAAGCTGGGCATGCGCGGCTCCAACACCTGCGAGCTGTTCTTCGATGACGTGGAAGTACCGGAAGAGAACATCCTCGGCCAGCTCAACGGCGGTGTGCGGGTGCTGATGAGCGGCCTGGACTACGAGCGCGTGGTGCTCTCGGGCGGCCCGACCGGCATCATGCAGAGCTGCATGGACCTGGTGGTGCCCTACATTCACGACCGCAAACAGTTCGGCCAGAGCATCGGCGAGTTCCAGCTGATCCAGGGCAAGATCGCCGACATGTACACCCAGCTCAACGCCAGCCGCGCCTACCTGTACGCCGTGGCCCAGGCGTGCGACCGCGGCGAGACCACCCGCAAGGACGCCGCCGGGGTGATCCTGTACACCGCCGAGCGCGCCACGCAGATGGCCCTGGAGGCGATCCAGATCCTCGGCGGCAACGGCTACATCAATGAGTTCCCGGCCGGCCGCCTGCTGCGCGATGCCAAGCTGTACGAAATCGGCGCCGGCACCAGCGAGATCCGCCGGATGCTGATCGGTCGCGAACTGTTCAACGAAACCCGCTGAAGAAGCTTCAAGCAGCAAGCTACAAGCGGCAAGTAACAGCCCTGCACGCTTGTAGCCACAACACTGAACCATCTTGCAGCTTGAAGCTTGAAGCTTGATTCTGCGCGAGGAGTCATGATGATCCTGAAGTCACAGTTGAACGTTAAGTCACCAGAGTTCGCGCAGAGCCGGGCCGCCATGGCGGCGCAGGTCCAGGCCCTGCGCGGCCTGCTCGCCCAAGTCAGTCAAGGCGGCGGGCCCAAGGCCCAGCAGCGGCATACCTCACGGGGCAAGCTGCTGCCGCGCGAGCGGATCGACCGCCTGCTCGACCCGGGTTCGGCGTTCCTCGAGATTGGCCAGCTGGCCGCCCATGAGGTGTACGGCGAGGACGTACCCGCCGCTGGCGTGATCGCCGGTATCGGCCGCGTCGAGGGCGTGGAGTGCATGATCGTGGCCAACGACGCCACGGTCAAAGGCGGCTCCTACTACCCGCTGACGGTGAAAAAGCACCTGCGCGCCCAAACCATCGCCCTGCAGAACCGCCTGCCGTGCATCTACCTGGTGGACTCCGGCGGGGCCAACCTGCCACGCCAGGACGAGGTGTTCCCCGACCGCGAGCACTTCGGGCGGATCTTCTTCAACCAGGCCAACATGAGTGCGCTGGGCATCCCGCAGATCGCCGTGGTGATGGGCTCGTGCACCGCCGGTGGCGCCTATGTGCCGGCCATGGCCGACGAGGCGATCATGGTGCGCCAGCAGGCGACCATCTTCCTCGCCGGCCCGCCATTGGTGAAAGCGGCGACCGGTGAGGTGGTCAGCGCCGAGGACCTCGGCGGCGCCGACGTGCACTGTCGCACCAGCGGCGTGGCCGACCACTATGCCGACAACGATGAACACGCCCTGGCCATCGCCCGGCGCAGCGTGGCCAACCTCAACTGGCACAAACTCGGCAAGCTGCAATGCCAGGCACCGATTGCACCGCTGTATGGCGCCGAAGAGTTGTATGGCGTGGTACCGGCCGATGCCAAGCAGCCATTCGATGTGCGCGAGGTGATTGCGCGCCTGGTCGACGGTTCGGTGTTCGATGAATTCAAGGCACTGTTCGGCACCACCCTGGTCTGTGGTTTCGCCCACCTGCACGGCTACCCGGTGGCGATCCTGGCCAACAACGGCATCCTGTTCGCCGAAGCTGCACAAAAAGGCGCGCACTTCATCGAGCTGGCCTGCCAGCGCGGCATCCCGCTGCTGTTCCTACAGAACATCACCGGCTTCATGGTCGGCAAGAAGTACGAAGAAAGCGGCATCGCCAAGCACGGCGCCAAACTGGTAACCGCAGTGGCCTGTGCCCAGGTGCCGAAGTTCACGGTGATCATCGGCGGCAGCTTCGGTGCCGGCAACTACGGCATGTGCGGCCGCGCCTACGACCCGCGCTTTTTGTGGATGTGGCCCAATGCGCGGATCGGCGTGATGGGTGCCGAACAGGCGGCCGGCGTACTGGCCCAGGTCAAGCGCGAGCAGAGCGAGCGCAGCGGCGAAGTGTTCAGCCTGGAAGACGAGAAGAAGCTCAAGCAGCCGATCCTCGACCAGTACGAGCACCAGGGGCACCCCTACTACTCCAGCGCCCGGCTGTGGGACGACGGCGTCATTGACCCGGCGCAGACCCGCGACGTGCTCGGCCTGGCGCTGTCCGCCGCGTTGAACGCCCCGATCGAACAGAGCCGCTTCGGCATTTTCCGGATGTGACCCATGACCGATTTCGCCACTATCGAGCTGGAACACGACCCCCGCGGCTTCACCACCCTGTGGCTGAGCCGGGAAGACAAGAACAACGCCTTCAACGCCCAGATGATCCGCGAGCTGATCGTCGCGCTGGACCGGCTGGCCGAAGACGGCAGCCTGCGCTTCCTGCTGCTGCGGGGCCGTGGCCGACATTTCAGCGCCGGCGCCGACCTGGCCTGGATGCAGCAGTCGGCGCAACTGGACTTCAATACCAACCTCGATGACGCCCATGAACTGGGCGAACTGATGTATGCCCTGCATCGCCTAAAGGCCCCGACCCTGGCCGTGGTGCAAGGCGCGGCCTTTGGTGGCGCGCTGGGCTTGATCAGTTGCTGCGACATGGCCATCGGCACCGAAGACGCGCAGCTGTGCCTGTCGGAAGTGCGCATCGGCCTGGCCCCGGCGGTGATTAGCCCGTTCGTGGTCAAGGCCATCGGCGAGCGCGCCGCACGCCGCTATGCCCTCACCGCCGAGCGATTCAGCGGAGTACGTGCCCGTGAACTGGGCCTGCTGGCCGAGGTGTACCCGGCTGGCGAACTGGACGCCCAGGTCGAAGCCTGGGTGGACAACCTGCTGCACAACAGCCCCCAGGCCCTGCGCGCCACCAAGGACCTGTTGCGCGAAGTGGATGACGGCGAGCTGAGCCCGGCCCTGCGCCGCTATTGCGAAAACACCATCGCCCGCATACGCGTCAGCGCCGAAGGCCAGGAGGGCCTGCGCGCCTTCCTGGAAAAACGCCGCCCCGCCTGGCAAACCGAACAGAAGAAGGAACCGCGCCCATGAGCCGTCCCACGTTGACCACCCTGCTGGTCGCCAACCGCGGCGAGATCGCCTGCCGGGTGATGCGCACCGCCAAGGCCCTGGGCCTGACCACCGTGGCCGTGCACAGCGCCACCGACCGTGACGCCCGCCACAGCCGCGAAGCCGACATCCGCGTCGACCTGGGCGGCAGCAAGGCCGCCGACAGCTACCTGGTGATCGAAAAGCTGATCGCCGCGGCCAAGGCCAGCGGCGCCCAGGCCATCCACCCCGGCTATGGTTTTCTATCGGAGAACGCCGGCTTCGCCCGCGCCATCGAACAGGCCGGGCTGATCTTCCTCGGCCCACCGGCCAGCGCCATCGACGCCATGGGCAGCAAGTCGGCGGCCAAGGCGCTGATGGAGGCTGCCGGCGTGCCGCTGGTACCGGGTTACCACGGTGAAGCGCAGGATATCGACACCTTCCGCGCCGCCGCCGAACGCATTGGCTATCCGGTGCTGCTCAAGGCCAGCGCCGGCGGTGGTGGCAAGGGCATGAAGGTGGTCGAGGAGGAAAGCCAGCTGGCCGACGCCCTGGCCTCGGCCCAGCGTGAGGCACAGTCGTCGTTCGGCGATGCGCGCATGCTGCTGGAAAAATACGTGCTCAAGCCACGCCATGTGGAGATCCAGGTGTTCGCCGACCAGCACGGCAATTGCCTGTACCTGAACGAGCGCGACTGCTCGATCCAGCGTCGCCACCAGAAGGTCGTGGAGGAAGCGCCAGCCCCGGGCCTGTCCCCGCAACTGCGCCAGGCCATGGGCCAGGCGGCGGTGCGCGCGGCCCAGGCCATCGGCTACGTGGGTGCCGGTACCGTGGAGTTCCTGCTCGACGCCCGTGGCGAGTTCTTCTTCATGGAGATGAACACCCGCCTGCAGGTGGAGCACCCGGTCACCGAGGCCATCACCGGCCTGGATCTGGTGGCCTGGCAGATTCGCGTCGCCTGTGGCGAAGCGCTGCCGATCACCCAGGAACAGGTACCGCTGCTCGGCCATGCGATCGAAGTGCGGCTGTACGCCGAGGATCCGGCCAACGAATTCCTGCCGGCCACCGGCACCCTGGCGCTGTACCGCGAGTCGGCGCCGGGTGAAGGGCGGCGGGTGGACAGCGGGGTCAGCGAGGGCGATGTGGTGTCGCCGTTCTACGACCCGATGCTGGGCAAGCTGATTGCCTGGGGCCAGGACCGCGAGCAGGCGCGCCTGCGGCTGCTGGCGATGCTCGATGAGTTCGCCATCGGCGGCCTGAAGACCAACATCGCCTTCCTGCGCCGCATCCTCGCCCACCCGGCGTTTGCCGCGGCGGAGCTGGACACAGGGTTTATCCCACGTCACCAGGACGTCCTGCTGCCAGCGGTCGAAGCCCTGCCCGCGCCGTTCTGGGAAGCTGCCGCCGAAGCCTGGCTACAAAGCGCGCCGGCCCTGCAACGCGAGGACGACCCGGCCTCGCCGTGGGCCGCCCACGAGGGGCTGCGTCTGGGTCTGCCAGCGCGTAGCAGCCTGCATTTGCAGTGTGAGGGGCATGAGCAGGCGGTCGCCCTGGAGCGCACTGCGCCGTCTGCCTACCAGCTCGTTGGCGAACAGCTGTGCCACGACCAGGACGGCATCCGTCGTCGCCATCTGGCCGTGCGCCGGGGCGGCACACTGTACCTGCAATGGCACGGCGAGCTGCATGCGGTCAGCGTGCATGACCCGATTGCCGCTGCTGAAGCCAGCCATGGTCATCAGGGTGGCCTGGGTGCGCCAATGAACGGCAGCATCGTGCGTGTGCTGGTCGAGCCGGGGCAGGTGGTGGAGGCAGGCACTGCGCTGGTGGTGCTTGAAGCCATGAAGATGGAGCACAGCATTCGCGCGCCCCATGGCGGGACGGTGAAGGCGTTGTTCTGCCAGGAAGGGGATATGGTCAGCGAGGGGACAGTGCTGGTGGAGTTGGAGGCGGAGTGATGGCGGCAATGTGTTCGCCGAAAGAGTTTTGGCGCCTATGAGATCGAGCGCCGCCCGCGCGGCGCATCGCTGGCAAGCCAGCTCCCACATCTGTTTAGGGCCAATTACTTCTGTTGTTTCATCGCTGTACGCCTTGCTGGCACGACGCGGTATTGAGGTGGGCACCACTGGCGCCTCGCTTGACTTGAGGCATGCGCCAAGGCGGGCAGCGGTACCCTAACAGGCAAAATTGGCCCGAAACAAATGTGGGAGCTGGCTTGCCAGCGATGCGCCGCGCGGGCGGCGCTCGATCTCAAGAGCGCTGCAAAGCTACCGCCTGGCACCTGGCCGCCCCAACGCGGTCCCCGCGCAAACCTAGAGCACCCCGTGCATCCGCACCACAACACCAAGGAACTCGCACCCCTCCTCGCACAGCACGGTGGGATACAAGGTATTGAGCGGCCTGAGCATCCGCTGCCCGCCCTCCTCGATCAACTCCCTCAGCACCGCGGGCTTGCCCGGTTGCCGGGCCACCACCAGCCTGCCTGGCGCAACTTCGATCCCGGCATCCACCAACACCAGCACGCCCTGCGGCAAGCTCCTGCCACGGGTGGCGTTCATCGAGTCATTCTCCACCGGTAACCAGAACGCATTGCCGGCAGGCATATAGCCAGTCAGTTCCTGGGTTTCACTGGACTCGGGCAATGGCCCCTGCAGATCGGCCCAGCTCAACACCGGGAAGCGGAAACTGGCATGGCGCAATGCGTTCACCGGCAACGGCCGGTCCACCGCATAAACGCCTCTACTTTCGCGGGTG
This sequence comes from Pseudomonas sp. TWI923, assembly GCF_039673365.1. Classification (NCBI taxonomy): domain Bacteria; kingdom Pseudomonadati; phylum Pseudomonadota; class Gammaproteobacteria; order Pseudomonadales; family Pseudomonadaceae; genus Pseudomonas; species Pseudomonas sp. TWI923. The sequence goes on from NZ_JBDJLM010000004.1 coordinate 156,563, forward strand.
ATACTCCGTTCGACCACCATCACCCTGGCCTCCAGGGACACCAGCCCAAGCTGCTCCAGCTTCTCGTTGACGGTCTCCAGGGTCGGCCGGCGCGTGCCACGCAACCAATGGCCGAGACCGCCCTGGGTCATCCCTAAGCGTTCGGCCAGTTGATATTGCTTGAGGTTGTGCTCGCGCTTGTAGCGCGAGAGAAATTCGATCCAGTTTTCCATGGCTGTGAACGATACGGACTGGATGAATGGCTTCAATACACATCCTGAATTATCTTAACAGATATCAATAATACAGAATGACCTAACATCATTCGCTCATTGTCCTGGAACGGATTTCATAGGTGCAGTCATGAGCAATTCGAAAAAAGAAGAAACAGATCTCGACGAAGAGGCCGCCCGCCGCGCCCTCGACTTCTACCTCAACCCCACCCCTACCCCGTCGGAACTGCAGCGCCCACTGTGGACCCTGCGCGAAGGCGTCACCGGCGAGCAAGCAAACGAACACGCCATGGCCCTGCTGCGCTGCGCGGCAGCCACCGCACAGGAAACGGGCGCCCATCTGCAGGGCACGACACGGGATGTGGTATTTGCCCTGATGCACATGGTCAACATGGCGCGGGCCCTGCTGGAACAGCGCAAAACCACGGAACAAGGGGCGATATAGAAGGGAGAACGTGACAGCCGACGAACGGCAAAAGCCCCGATTGCCGGGGACGAGGAGCGCAACAGGAAGATTATTTTACCGATAACCGGAAAAATCATTTGACTGGCAAATGATAACGATTATTATTGCACTCAGCAGGTCGCGAGACCCGCTGGATAACCTGCAACGTCCTCAGGTCGGACGCTCAGATTATCTCCTCATCAGGCTAATCACGGTTTTTGACCCGGCTTTTTGCCGGGTCATTTTTTTTGGCTCTTCAGGCTAATGAAGATCGTTAATGCCGGCGATGATAGCAAAACTGTGTCAGGACGTGAACGCTCATTACAAATCTTTGCCGAATCAGCACTTGAGAATCAATCTCGTTAAGCTTAAGCTGATCTCGCGTCAAGGAAGATGCCCCCACCCCCTCCCCCAATGAGCAAGGAGCTGTTCATGACCCGCTTGCTACTGCCCCTTGAGCATGACCCTCAAATCGCCAAGCAGCATGATCAGGACAACCTGATGCATGCGCTCAAACGCCTGCCGCGCCGGGTGCAGCAAGTCTTTCTGCTCAACCGTCTCGACCAACTGGGCTTCGCCGCCATCGCCGAACGCCTCGACCTGCCCTTGATCAGCATCGAGCGCCACATGAACCAGGCCCTGCAGACCACCCGCGCACAAGGCGACGCCGTGGCCAGCATTGCCGGGCAATGGTATGTGCGCCTGCAAAGCCCTGAAGTGACCGCCAGCGAACGCATCGACTTCCGCCGCTGGCTGGATGCGGCCCCCGAACATCTGCACGCCTTCCAGCAAACCGAACTGCGCTGGCGCAGCCTGCTCGCGCCGGCACGCCAACTGGGTGACGACGGCTGGTATCGGCAGGGGCGCGCCGCATTGTCGTTGGGTGGGTGTTCAATTGCGCTCGGGCTGGGTGTCGCCGCACTGGTGGCACTGGGTTTGTGGGCCTGAAGGATTCGCGATCATTGTAGGAGCGGCCTTGTGTCGCGATAGGGCCGCAACGCGGCCCCAGGATCTCAGCGTCCCCGCGTAGATTGCTGAGGGCGCTACGCGCCCCTATCGCGACACAAGGCCGCTCCTACACAGGGATCGCGTCAGCCCGTGAGAGCATTCGCTGCACAATCCCGCCACCATGCGGTGTACAGTACCGTCACAACAACGCCAAGACAGGAGCCTGGCAATGACCGTGACGCTGTCCCCGCTGCAGATCGACTGCGACTTCGACTCCGGCAACATCCTGGTGCTGGACGCCAGCAACCCCGCGCAGGTCCACCTGAACATTCGCCCGGACACCAACAGTGGCCACTTCCAGTGGTTCCACTTCAAGGTCAGCGGCCTCACCCCTGGCCAGGTCCATCGCTTCAGCCTGGATAACGCTGCCGAGTCCTCCTACAAGAATGCCTGGACCGGTTACCACGCCGTGGCCTCCTACGACCAGCAGACCTGGTTCCGCGTACCCAGCCAGTTTGACGGCAAGGCACTGAGCTTCGAATTGAAGGCCGAGCAAAGTCAGGTGTGGTTCGCCTACTTCGAACCCTACACCCGCGCCCGCCACAACCAACTGATCGAACGTGCCCGGCAGATCCCCGGCGTAACGCTGCTGGCCAACGGGCGCAGCGTGCAGGGCCGTGACATCCCGCTGCTGCGGGCAGGCGACGGCGCCGTCGGCAAGCGCAAGCTGTGGATCATCGCCCAGCAGCACCCAGGCGAGCACATGGCCGAATGGTTCATGGAAGGCGTGATCGATCGCCTGCAGGCCAACGATGAAGTCATCCAGCAATTGCTGACCAAGGCCGACCTGTACCTGATCCCCAACATGAACCCGGACGGCGCCTTCCTCGGCCACCTGCGCACCAACTTCAAGGGCAAAGACCTCAACCGCGCCTGGCAGGACGCCAGTGTCGAACTGAGCCCCGAGGTGTTCTTCGCCCAGAGCCAGATGAAACTGCATGGCGTGGACGCCTTCGTCGATGCCCATGGCGACGAGGAAATCCCCCACGTATTCACCGCTGCCTGCGAGGGCAACCCGGGTTACACGCCGCGTATCGCCAAACTGGAAGAGCAGTTCCGCAGCACGCTGTGCAGCCTGACGCCGGACTTCCAAACCAAGTACGGCTACACCCGCGACGAACCCGGCCAGGCCAACATGACCTTGGCTTGCAACGCCGTGGGCCAAGCCCATGACTGCCTGTCGCTGACCCTGGAGATGCCGTTCAAGGACCACGACGATGCGCCGAATCCGCGTACCGGCTGGTCCGGCGAGCGGTCGAAGGCACTGGCGGGCGCGGTGCTGGAGACGTTGCTGAAGATGGTCGACGATCTGCGCTGAACCACCGTGGGAGCGGGCTTGCCCCGCGATTGGCGTCGGAATTGATCTGAAGCCAATCGCGGGGCAAGTCGCAGCGGCGCACCGCCGCTCCCAGGCCCCCCGGCCAGCTCAGAACTGCACATCCAGGATCACATTGTCGAGATAGCTCCCCGCCGGCGGCGTGGCCTGGTCGGTATACACCTTGGCGTTGTAGTTGAACGTCTGGCTGCCCGTGCCGGTGCCATTGCCGGGATTCACATCGGCATCGCTGCTCGAGCGCCGCGCCGACGACAGTACCCCCCAGCGCACGCTGCCACCACTTTTGAAGATGTCGTAGGCCAGGTAGTTGCCGGCGCTGGATTTCATCCGCCGCCGCCCGCCCGCCACGTTCTGCCCGTCATCCAGCCCCACCGTGTAGCTGCTGCCCTTGGTGCACGACAGGCCGATGCTCTGGTTCACCGTGCCGAACCCGGCCACCACCGGCGCGCTGGCGAAGCTGATGTTGGGGCTGGTGATCTGGCAGTCGTTGCTGACCGTGAGGGTGACGGTGAGGGTCTGGTTGCCGCTGCCAATATCGCGCCCCAGCACACAGGCGCCCAAGGCGCCGACGCCCGCGCAGTAGTTCCAGCTCCAGGCGATGTTCAGCGTTTCCTGATACAAGCCTGCCGCCACGTTGGCGCCGATCACGGTTTTGAGGTACAGCGGCACGCTCTTGGGCGTGGTGCCATTGAGCAGCCCCAAGGCGTCGATGATGCCGTTACGGGCGAAATCGAACTGCACACCACGGCTGATCGGGTAGCTCGTGGTGGCGTTGGCATACAGCGTGTAGGGGATCACGTCGCCCGTCGGCCCTACCAGCCCGCTGGTGCTGGAGGTGATGGTGGCATAGAAGTGATCGTTGGTAGCCAGCAGCGACAGCAACGAGCCGGTGCACTGCAACCCGGCGTTGCTGGATGAAGCGCTCTGTATCGTGGTGCGCACCAGGGTCGAATTGATCGTGCCGAACGCCGCCGGCGCCGTCGCCACCGAGGAGCACAGGGCCCAGGCCGCGCCCGGCAGCATCCAACCGGCCAGCAACCACAGGCAACGCGCCGCCGCCCTCACTGGCACACCAGCGGGCCGATCAGCGGGATCGGCCCCTCCCCGTCGGGCAGTTCGAACGCGACCTGGCATTGCCCGCCATCGGCCTTGCTCACCTGCAGATGATTGCTCGGCGACAGGTTCTCCAGGTACACCAGGCCATCCCAGCCCACCACCGCTTCGGCGCCACTTTCCCGGTGCAACACCCGGCTGCCCAGCTTGAGTTCCTGCTGGTTGCCGTCGACCAGCACCAGGCTCGCCGCCAGCACGCGCTTGAGCGGGAACTCCAGCAGGTAGCCGCTGCCGCGGCGCACCGCCACGCGTTGCTCCACCTCCGGCGCCAGCACATCGGCCGGCAGCTCCATCGGGTCGATCTCGTATTTGCCGCGGTAGTAGCCGCTGCTGTAAGGCACCAGCAAGTGGCCGTTGCGGTCGGTTCGGCCAATTTCCTGGTTTTCGTAACGCACCGGCACATCGGCATAACCGTTGGTGCTGACCACCACGAATGCGTCGTCGATGCGGTTGGCGGCGAACAGCCCGGCATCCATCAGCACCACCGAGCCGCTGGCGTCAGCCCAACGGGTCATCTGCTCGGGGTTGCCATACAGCCCGGCCTGCAACTGCACCGACTGCAGCCGCCAGGTCAGGTCGGCCTGACGATAGTCACCGCTGGTACCGCCCGTGGCATAGCCGAGGTTGTAGCCGACGCCGCCGCCCACCGGCACCGCGTGGCTGTAGTTGACCCGTTGCAGGTCCTGGCCGTCCTTGCTGCGCTCGGCGCTGAAGGCCAGGGTGCCGTGCAGGTCGAAGGGGATCACCAGTTGCGCCTGCACCGCCCACTGGCTGTCGCCGACATCGCGGTTGGCCGACAGGTACAGGCTGCTGTTACCCCACAACGGCTTGCTCCAGCTCAGGTTGATCAGCCGGGTGCGCGTGCCATCACCGGCACGTATGTCGAAATAGCCGGCGCCCAGGCTGCCGTAGCTGTCCAGGTTGAGGCTCACGGTGGCCTGTTCGCTGCGTCGGCTCAGCCGGGTGTAGGGGTTGTCCACCAGCGACAGGTCGGCGTAGTCGCCATGGCGCTCGATGCGCTGGTAGTTGAAGCCCAGCCGGCGGCTGTTGTACTGGTAGCCCAGCGCCACCTGCTGGCCAGTGTCACCGTCGAAACGGCTCTGGGCCACGGCGGCGTTGAGTACCCCGAAGGTGCCCAGTTGCAGGTTGCCGCCCAGGCCGGCAAGCATCATCGACGCGGCGGTTTCGGCATGGGTCTCGACGGTGAAGTAGTCAGACAGGCCATGGCGCAGGCTCGCCGAGGCGACGCCCGGCCCATAGGCAAAATCGCGGACGGCGTAATCGCGGCGCAGGCTGCCGGCGGCCACCGAGTAATCGGTCAGGCCTTTGGCCAACAGGCTGCTGGTGACATAGAACGGCAAGGTGGTCGATACCTGCCGGCCCAGGGCATCGGTAGTCACCACCACCGCCTCGCCGGCGCCGTTGATGAACGGCACATTGGTCAGGGTGTAAGGGCCCGGCTGCAGCTCGGTGGTACTGCTCTTGTAGCCGTTGATGAACAGGTCCAGCGAGGTGGGCACCGCCGCCTCACCGGCAAAAGCCGGCAGCGGGTAGGTGACCAGGTCGGGACGCGCCCCGAAGTCGCGGGACAACTGCAAGCCACCGATACGCACCGAGGTGCTCCAGGGCAAGGCGCCAGTGACCAGGTCGCCGGCTTCATAGGTCAGCAGCCGCTGCTCGTCGGTGTAGCGGAAGGTGGTGTCGTAGCGCAAAAAACCCTGGCGGGTATCGCTTTGCGCACCGTTGAACGCCTGACGCCACTGCCCGGTGGTGGACAACGTGCCCCAATCGTCGAACAGGCGCAGCTCGTTCCAGGCGGCCAGATAAGTGCCACCGTCATCGGTGTCGTTGAGGTAGGCATCGTAGTTGAACAAGGCACCGAAGCTGGTGCGGGTATCGCTGGCCGGGTACAGGCTGCGCCCGCCCACCTGCTGGTCGGGCAGCCAGGCCGCTGGCACCTGCAGCAGCAAGCGCTGGTTCTGGCTGTCGTAGTCGGTGTGCAAGCCGGCAATGGCGTCCAGCGCCACCTCGCCCTGGGGCTCGCCGGGCAGCTTGATGCCGGCCGCGCGCAACACCTCGCTGTCCAGGTACAGGCGCCCGGCGCGCTGCTGCACCGGCACCAGCTCAGCCTTGCCCACCTGGTTCACCAACAGGTCGAGGTACAGCGTGGCATCGGTGATGGCGGCCTGCTCGGTGGGTGGCGGCGGCAATTCGTCGGCCACGCCCACACCGGGCACCAGTACCGCCAGGCCCAGCCACACACGGTGCGCTGCCACCCGCACCCAACTCACGCACGATGTCCAACCATTGTCGGGTCCTCCCTGGCCCCTGTCGTTCGTTCAATGCCGCGTCACTGCCCTTGCCGGATGGCTTGCGCAACCTCCTGACCGTTGACCCGCCCCTTGAGCACACTGGCCGCACCGGGTGCGGCCGGCACCGGCCAGCGCATGCTCGCACCCGGCAGCACATACCCCAGCAGCCCCTCGACCAGGGGTTTGTCTTGCCCGCCTTGCTGCAACACCACATCGGTGAGCCGGGCGTGCACCGGGCCGGTGTTGCGCAGTTCGACATAGGGCTTGCCCTGCACCGTCACCGCGCGCCAGCTCAGTTGCGGCTTGCCCACGCCCTCGGCACTGCGCTTGCCGTCCGGGTCGGGCTTGCCCCACAACCCTTCGCCATAGACGAACAACGGCACCGAATAGCGCATCTGCAGGCGGATTGCCGCCTTCGGCCCGTCGCTGGCGGTGTCGGCCGGCATCGGCGACGGGATTTCGTCGATGATGATGCGGTAGGCCTGCTCCTGGCCGACCGGCGAACTGCCGGTGCGGGTCAGGCGAATCAGCTGCTTCTGCCCCGGCGCGATGTTGGCCACCGGCGGGCTGCCGATGATTTCGCGCTGGGCCTGGAACTGCTCCTGGTACTCCCCCTGGCGCCAGGCGAATACCCGCACCTGCAGGCTGGCCGGCGCCGTGCCACGGTTTTCCAGCCACAGCGCGCCAGCCTTCTGCTCGGCCTCCAGCACCGGGTCGATCGGCCAGATCAGCACCGACGTCGCCGCCATGGCCTGGGTACCGGCCAGCAGCAACATCCCGAATAGCGTTTGCGCCAGTTTCGCGCTTGCCCCCATGCCCCTCTCCTTCTGCATCCAATGGTTCACAGCGCCGGCTTCACCAGCTCACCGTCACTTGCACCACATCGGTATAGGTCCCCGCCGGCAGGGTGCCGGGCAAGGCAGTACGGCCGTAGACCGGCAACTTGATCGCGGTCGGGTCGCTGTAGCTCACGGTGACGCTGCTGCCGATGGCCAGGCTCTGGCTGAAGGCGGCGTCGCGGTACAGCTGGTAGGCCAGCAGCTGGCTGCCGCCGCTGCGCTTGAGGTTGCGGGTGCCGCTGGCGCTGTTCTGGCCGCCGTCCAGGCTCATGCTCATGGCCACCCCGGGGGTGCACTGGAAGGTCACCGTGGTGCCGCCGAGCGAAGTGCTCAAGGTGGCAGTGGACAATGCCGAACTGGTGCCGAAGTCCAGCACGCCATAGGTAGTCACCCCGCCAACCACCAGGCAGCCGGCAACGATCTGCGCGCTCACCTGGAAGGTGCTGCCGGTCGCGGCCAGCGCGCCTTGCGCCAGCAGCAGGCCCAGCCCGACACCCGGCAGCCGCCATGCGCCAGGCATGGCTCAGAAGCTCAGCTCGACCGCCACCGTGTCGGTGTACACCCCGGCCGGCAGGCCCGCCTTGCCGCGCGCCTGGCCATACAGGTTGACGGTCTGCGCCACGCCGGTGCTGGTCGGCAGGGTGATGGTGCCGTCGATGGCCAGCAGGGTCGTATGCCCGGCGTCGGTGTAGAAGTCATAGGGCACGAAGTTGCCGGAGCCATCGGCCAGCGCGCGGGTACCACCGGCTGACTGCCCATCATGGGAGCCGCCGCGCACCTTGATCACCGGTATCGTGCCCGACGAGCAGAGGATGCTCATGGCGCCGCCGCCGCCACCGAGCACTTGCCCGTTGGCCGTGGTGAACAGCGAATCCTGGGTGCCGAAATTGAGGTTGCCGAAGTTCAGCCCCGAAGTGCCGCCAGTGCCGTTGACCTGGCAGGCAGCGGTCAGCGTCAGGGTCGAGTTGATGGTGCCGGTAACCGTGGCCGCCTGGGCCTGGGCTGTCAGCGCCAGGCCAAGGCCGACGAGGATGCAGCGGGTCATGTGCTTGGGCATGAGGGTCTCCTTGCGTGTTACCAGTCCAGTGTCACCCTGAGGGTGTCGCGATACAGCCCGGCAGGCAGCGCGCGCGGTTGCGCGACCACCACGCCGTAGATAGGCACGGGCACCTGCTGCGTGCCGCTGATGGTGAAGGTACGGGCCTGGCCGACCACATAGCGGCCGTTGCCGCTTGGGTCGACCGCCAGTTGGTAGGGGATCAGTTCACGGCCATTGCTCAGCCGGCGCACGCCGTCGCTGCCATTGAGCCCGCCATTGATCCGCACGCTGAAGGCACGCACCTGCGGCGAGCAACTGATCTGCAGGCTGCCCTCGCCGCCCGCCTCGTCCACCCGACTGGTCAGCGCCTGGTCCCAGGTCGGGCCGCGGGCGCCGAAGTCGATCAGCCCGGGGTTGCCCAGCGACGCCGGCTGCTGGCCGCTGTCGATCTGGCAGGCCGCACTGATCACCAGGCGGGCCTGGATGAAGCCGGTGCTGGTGCCATGGGCGGCGCCACTGGGCAGCAACAGCGGGCCGAGGGTGAGCAGCAGTAGCGAAGTGCGTTGCAGCGCGTCCTTGTGCATGGTGGCGTGTCTCCTCACCAGGTGACCGTGACTTTGAGCAGGTCGGTGTACAGGCCAGCGCGTGGCACCCAGGCCAGGGTGTCGATCCGCGCAAACAGGGGCAGCTCCACCGAACCGCTGCCCGGCACCCGCGCCGACTGCGCCACCCCCACCTCGAGCGGCTCGCGCCAGGCAGCGTCGCGGAACAGGCGGTAAGGGATCGGCTTGCCCTGGCGGTCGTCGCTGGCCAGGTAACGCAGCGCACCGATGCCGCCATGCTGGCCGCCATCGACGCGCACTTGATAAGGGGTATCGGGGTTGCACTCCAGGCGCGGCGGACGCTGGCTGAACAATGCGCCACTCAAGGGCGCGCCCGGCCCGTCCAGCCGGGCTGCGCTGCCCAGGTCGATCACCCCGAGGGCCTGGGCACCTGCCTCGCGCTGCTGGCCGACCAGCATGCAGCCGCGTTGCACGCGCACCTGCACGTCCACGAGAAACTCTGCAGCCACGGCACTGCCGCTCAACCACAGGCCCAACAGCGCGGCCATCAAGCGTTGCATCAGCTGTCGATCCTTGTCTGGAAGGGTTGAGCTTGAGCGTAGCAGCGCGATCGGATCCGAACAGCCGTGGGATCCCCCTCTTTGGCATTAATGAAAAGGGCTGGCAACGCGCGGGAAACACGCAACAACCTCTGCGGAAATTCACCTTGAACGCCGGGGGGCATCAATACATCCCACACCCCAAAACACCTTGTTCCGACAAAAACAGCCAGCCTTCTGTTACCGTCATGCCTCATGCATGGACGGAACCAGCAGGAGATAACTTTGAGCACTACCGCCAACCCGCTCGACCAAGCCATCGAGCGTTGCGCCGAGGAGCCGATCCAGGTGCCTGGCAGCATCCAGCCCCAAGGCTTTCTGCTGGTACTGGACGAACATGACCTGCGCATCCTGCAGGCCAGCGAAAACATCGACCAATGGCTGGGCACGTCAGCCAGCGAGCTGCTTGGCCAGGCCCTGCCTGCGCTGCTCGAGAGTACCTTCGACCTGCGTGGCCAGCTGGGCCGCCTGCCCGTCGACGAGGTCTTCCCCTTTCATGTCGGTGATGTGCGCCTGCACGCGCAAGCGCCCTGCCAGGCCACACTGCGGATACTGGCCCACCGCCACGACCAGGTACTCATCCTCGAATTCGAAACCTGTCGCGAAACGGATGCCCAGCAAGGCGACTACTACCCGCTGGTACGTGCCTTCATCAGCACCCTGCACCAGGCCACCAGCATCGAAGAACTGCTGCAGCGATCGGTGCGGCAGATCAAGCGCATCACCGGCTTCGGCCGGGTCAAGGCCTACCGTTTCGATGCCCAGGGCATCGGCACGGTGCTCGCCGAAGACGCCGACCCCGGCTACCCGCGCTATCTGGGCCTGTGCTTCCCGGCCTCGGACATCCCGCGCCAGGCCCGCGAGCTGTACCGCATCAACCGCATCCGGGTGATCGAGGACGCCGACTACCAGCCCTCCCCGCTGCTGCCTGCCGCCAACCCGCGCACCGGCAGGGCCCTGGACATGAGCTTCGCGGCATTGCGCAGCGTCTCGCCGGTGCACCTGCAGTACATGCGCAACATGGGCACCCAGGCCTCGATGTCGCTGTCGATCGTGGTCGATGGCCAGCTCTGGGGGCTGATCTCCTGCCACCACGACCAACCCCGCGCAGTAGGCTTCCAGACCCGCACCGCCTGCGAGCTGCTGGCCAATGTGCTGTCGCTGCAGATCGAAGCCCACGAAAAGCATGCCAGCACGCGTCGGCTGCTCGACCTGCGCCAGCACATCGTGCGCATGCTTGCGTCGATGGCCGACCACGACAGCGTCAGCGCAGGCTTGCTGGCCCTGCCCGAGGTGATGCTGCAGTTTGCCGGGGCCTCGGGCGCGGCGATCATCAGCGCCGAGCGCTGCGACCTGATTGGCAAAACGCCACCGGCGGCGCAGGTCAACGCCCTGGTGCGCTGGCTGGCCGAGCGTGGCGACGAGACGCTGTTCCACACCGACAACGCACGCCGCGACGTCGAGGGGCTCCCAGAGCTGGCCGAGCATGCCGCCGGCGTGCTGGCGGTGGCCATCTCGCAGCTGCATTCGCACTACCTGCTGTGGTTCCGCCCCGAACAGGCACACACGGTGAACTGGGCCGGGCGCCCGGATAAACAGGCAGGCCCGCTGGGCAACCTCAACCCGCGGCACAGTTTCGACTGCTGGCAGCAGGAGGTCCGTGACTTCAGTGCCGCCTGGGACCCACTGATCATCGAAGGCGTGACCGAACTGCGCGGCGCGGTGCTGGGCATTGTCCTGCGCAAGGCCGAGGAGCTGGCGCAACTGGCGGGCGAGCTGAAGCGTTCGAACCAGGAACTCGAGGCGTTCTCCTACAGCGTGTCCCATGACTTGCGCGCACCGTTGCGGCATATCGCCGGCTACAGCGAGTTGTTGGGCGAGATCGAAGGCGGTCAGTTGACCGAGCGTGGCAAACGCTTCCTCGGCCATATCGAGGAAGCCGCGCAATTTGCCGGCACCCTGGTCGACAACCTGCTCAACTTCTCGCAGATGGGCCGCTCGGCGCTGCGTCTGTGCGATGTCGACTTGAATGCGCTGGTCGAGGTGATCCGCACGGAGCTGGCACCGGACTACGCCGGGCGGACGATCACCTGGGCGGTGGCGCCGCTGCCCAAGGTGATCGCCGACCCTGCGTTCATCAACATGGTCCTGCACAACCTGATCGCCAACGCCATCAAGTACAGCCGTGGCCGCGAATCCGCCCATATCGAGATCGGCGCCGTGCGCCACCGCCACGAAACCGAGGTGTACGTGCGCGATAACGGGGTAGGCTTCGACATGGCCTACGTCGACAAGCTGTTCGGCGTGTTCCAGCGCCTGCACCGCATGGAGGAGTTCGAAGGCACCGGGATCGGCCTGGCCAGCGTGCGGCGAATCATCGAGCGCCACGATGGCCGGGTGTGGGCCAACGGCCAGCCCGACCAGGGCGCCAGCTTCCACTTCACCCTGCCCCACCAACCGACGACTGCCTGAGGCCGCTGACGATCATGCTCAAGCCCATCCTGCTGGTCGAAGACAACCCCAGGGACCTGGAGCTGACCCTGCTGGCACTGGAGCGCAGCCAGCTGGCCAACGAGGTGATCGTGCTGCGCGACGGTGCCGATGCCCTGGACTACCTGTTGCGGCGCAACACTTACGCCGGGCGTGCCGAGGGCAACCCGGCCGCTATGCTGCTCGACCTCAAACTGCCCAAGGTCGATGGCCTGCAGGTGCTGGCGCAGGTGCGCGCCCACCCGCAGCTGCGCAGTATCGCGATCGTCATGCTGACCTCGTCCCAGGAGCAGCCCGATCTGCAGCGCGCCCATGAACTGGGCGTCAGCGCTTATCTGGTCAAGCCCGTGGAGTTCAAGGACTTCGTCAGCGCGATCGCCGGCCTCGAGGTGTTCCGGGCACTGCTCGACGAACCCGCGCCCGGCGCGAAGCACCTGGACCACTGAGGCCGGCACGATGCAACAAACACCGTTGAAACTGCTGATGGTCGAAGACAGCAGCATGGATGCCGAGCTGATCCTGATACGCCTGGAGCGCAGCGGGCTGCAGGTGCAGCCAACGCAGGTGTTCGAGCATGTCGGTGCCGAGCAGGCTCTGCGTGAGGGCCGCTTCGACCTGATCCTCTGCGACTGCGTGCTGCCGGGTTCGTCCGGCGCCGACGTGCTGGCCACGGCCCAGCGCCTGGCACCGGACGTACCGTTCATCTTCCTGTCCGGAATCTACGGCGAAGAACACGCGGTAGAGATGATCCGCCTGGGCGCCACCGACTATGTGCTGAAAAAGAACCTGACACTGCTGCCCAAGGCCGTGCGCCGGGCCTTGGGCGAAGTGCAGGAGCGTCAGCGCCGGCGCCAGGCCGAACAAGCCCTGGCGGATGTCGAGGCGCGCGCGCGTATCGCCATCGATGCCGCTGGCATGGGTACCTGGGACTACCACCCGCAAGACGGCCTGATGCGCTGGGATGAACGCTGCAAGTTGCTGTTCGGCCTGCCGCTCGACGCCACAATGAGCCTTGACCTGTTCTATGCCGGCATTTACCCCGATGACCTGCCGCGGGTGCGTGAGGCGGTCGAGCAAGCCATGCACCCGGACAGTGATGGCAGTTACCGGGTGGAGTTCCGCATTGCCCAGGCCGGCAGCCCGGAGCCACGCTGGCTGCTGTCCAGCGGCCAGACCCAGTTCAGCGAGGGCCGCTGCGTGCGGTTTTCCGGGGTGCTGCAGGACATCCACAGCCAGCGCCAGGCCACCCGTGCCCTGGAGCAACTCAATGAAATGCTCGGTGAGCGCGTCGAGCGCCGCACCCGCGAACGCGACCGCGCCTGGGAGCTGTCCCAGGACTTGCTGGCGGTACTGAACAAGGACCTCACTCCCGTGGCGCTGAATCCGGCCTGGGAGGCCTGCCTGGGCTTCAGCCGTGAACGCCTGGGGCAGATCTCGCTGCTGCAGTTGCTGCCCGAGGATGATCAGGACGCCTTGCTCACGCAGCTCGCCGCCTTGTCGCTCGGCCACAGCAGCGCACGTTTCATCGGCCGCATCCTGCACGCCAGCGGCCAGCAGCGCTGGTTGTCCTGGGTGGTGGTAGCGGACGACACGCTGTTGCACGTGGTAGCCCGCGACATCAGCAGCGAGCGCGAAGCCGCCCTGGACCTGGCCAAGGCCAACGAACGCCTACGTGAGCAAATCGCCGAGCGTGAGCGCGTCGAGGCCGCGCTGCAACAGATGCAACGGCTGGAAGCGGTTGGCCAGCTCACCGCCGGGGTGGCCCACGACTTCAACAACCTGCTGACGGTAATTCTCACGGGCGCCAGTTTCCTCCAGAACGAGCTGGACAACGGCCGGCTGGACAAGGCCGCCAAGCGCCTGCAGAACATTCGCGAGGCCGGCGAGCGCGGCGCCAAGCTGACCGCGCAACTGCTGGCCTTCTCGCGCAAGCAGCGCCTGGAGCCCGTGCCGTTGAACCTCAACCGGACCCTGTCCGGACTCGAGGAGTTGCTGCGGCGCACCCTGGGCGGCAGCGTCTCGGTACGCCTGGAGCTGGACACCTAGCTGTGGCAAGCGCTGACCGACCCGACCCAGACCGAGATGACCATCCTCAACCTGGCGATCAACGCCCGCGATGCCATGCCCGGCGGCGGCCAACTGACCCTGGCCACCCGCAACACCCGTATCAGTGCCCCGCCGCGCAACCCGCAAGACCCAGAGCCCGGTGAGTACGTGATGCTGAGCATTCGCGACACCGGTTGCGGCATGAGCGAAGAGGTCGCGGCCAAGGTGTTCGAGCCATTCTTTACCACCAAGGGCGTCGGCAAGGGCTCGGGGCTGGGCCTGGCCCAGGTGTTTGGCTTCGCCAAGCAATCCGGAGGCGGCGTGAGCCTGCAGACTACACCCGGGCGCGGCACTCAGGTCAGCGTGTACCTGCCCGCCGTCCGGGCACAGGCCAGCGCCACGCTGCCAGCCCCGCCCAGGGTTGGCAGCCAGCTGGCCGACGGCGGCAACCACCACATCCTGCTGGTGGATGACGACCATCTGGTACGTGAACTGATCGGCGACCTGTTGCGCCGCCTGGGCTACCAGGTACGCGAGGCGCACAGCGGCGAACAGGCCCTGGCCCAGCTCGACGAGCGCACCGACCTGCTGCTCACCGACTTCGCCATGCCCGAATTCAATGGCGCGCAACTGGCCCTGGCGGCCCGCGAGCATTTCCCGCAACTGCCGGTGGTGTTCCTCACCGGCTACGCCGAGCTGGACAACATGGAGCTGCCGAACAGCCTGTTGATCCAGAAACCGGTGCACGAGCACGTGCTGGCCCTGGCACTGGCCGAGCTGCTGAAAAAACGGGGAACAGAAACGAAAAAATCGCCCTGAGGCGATGGCGAGATACTGCTTAGAGATAGAGAAAATGGCAGGGGCGGCTGGATTCGAACCAACGCATGGCAGGATCAAAACCTGCTGCCTTACCGCTTGGCGACGCCCCTGTATCGGATATGACAAGTGACTGATGCACTGTCGATCTGATCATTCACCGTTCAGCTTGTTGCTGCTCGGGAATGGTCGGCACTTTACCAGCGTTGTTTGCAGGTGGGAAGCTTTTTTTGAAAAAAAACGCTGGAAAACAGCAGGTTAGTAAAAATCGCCCGTTTTGCCTGGCCCATCCACCGCCGGTTGTTGGTGCAACTGTTTTCTTGTAGGAGCGGCCTTGTGTCGCGAAAGGGCCGCAGCGCGGCCCCAGGATTTCAGCATGAAAGCAGAAATCGCCGGGGCCACGCTGCGGCCCTTTCGCGGCACAAGGCCGCTCCTACAGTGGAAGTGCAAGCGCGTTTAATGGGGTTGCCGGGCACATTCCCGATTGGTCAGAATCCCCGTCGCGCACGCTGCGCCCTGCCCTTTCCCTGCCTAGGAGCATGCCGTTGTCCACCTGGATTCCAGCCCCCCTGCGCCAACTCAATCAACGCCTGCGCGGCCCTGCGCCACAGGCCGGCGCGCTGATGGCGCATTTCCGGGACAAGGCCGCCGAACGCGGCTACACCCTGAGCGACGGCCAGTGCCGGGTGATCGAAGCCATGGCCACGCAGTTGGCGGCCCAGGGCGACGGACAGCCACGCAGCCTGTACCTGCATGGCTCGGTTGGCCGCGGCAAGAGCTGGCTGCTCGACAACTTCTTCGCGGCGGTGCCGGTGGCACAGAAGCGTCGCCTGCACTTTCACGATTTCTTCGCCCGCCTGCACCAAGGCATGCACCGCCACCGGGCACTGGACGATGCCATGGGGGCGACCCTCGACGAATTGCTGGGTGACGTGCAGGTACTGTGCTTCGATGAATTCCACGTGCACGACATCGGCGACGCCATGCTGCTGACCCGGCTGTTCAACGCCCTGTTCGAACGCGGCATCTTCCTGCTGGTGACCTCCAACTACGCGCCCGAAGGGCTGTTGCCCAACCCGCTGTACCACGAGCGCTTCCTGCCGGTGATCCGCCTGATCAATAGCCGCATGCAGGTGCTGGAAGTGGGCGGCGATACCGATTTTCGCAGCCTGCCGGCCAACCGCGAGCACCAGTGCTTCACCCAGGGGCGTTACGTCTGGCCGGGGAATGCGGCGCAGCACCAGGGCCTTGACCTGCCCGCCCGGCAGCCGACCACGCTACAGATCAACAACCGGCCATTGCGTGCCCTGGCGGTGGATGGCCGGCGGGTAATGTTCAGCTTCAGCGGGTTGTGCGAGCAGCCCACCGCGGTGATCGACTACCTGGCGCTGGCCGAGCAGTACGATCAATGGATCATCGACGGGCTGGACGACCTGGCCGAATGTTCGCTGGCGGCGCAGCAACGCTTCGTCAACCTGGTGGATGTGCTGTATGACCAGGACCGCCAGCTGACGGTGATCGGCCAGCGGGCCCTGCAGGAAAGCCTGGGCGGGGCGATTGCCGACCTGATGCGTACGCGCAGCCGGCTGGGGCAGTTGCATCAGGTTGGGCCCGATTAAGCCGGCACCTCGCTTGTGTAGAAGCGGCGGCAGAGTTCGGTGCTCACCCCGCCCTTGGCAAATCCGCCAATACCCCCTCGATCTCCCCCAACACCGCCGGATCATCCAGGGTCGAAGGCGGCACATAGTCCTGCCCATCGGCAATCTTGCGCAGCACCGCACGCAGGATCTTGCCCGAGCGGGTCTTGGGCAGGCGCTTGACCAGGCGCACCCGGTTGAAACAGGCCAGCGCACCGATATGCTCGCGCACACTGGCCACCAGCTCGCTCTGCAACTGCAGCTCGCCGATGCCCTGCCCGTCCTTGAGCACCACCAGCGCCAGCGGCACCTGGCCCTTGATCTCGTCGTGCACACCGATCACCGCGCATTCGGCCACCGCCGGGTGGCGGGCCACCAGGTCCTCCATCTCGCCGGTCGACAGGCGATGGCCCGAGACGTTAATCACATCGTCGGTGCGGCCCATGATGTAGACGAAACCGTCGTCATCCAGGTAGCCACCGTCACCGGTGTGGTAATACCCCGGATAGTTGTGCAGATAGGCCTGCAAATAGCGCTCGTGGTCGCCCCACAGCGTCTGGCTGCAGCCAGGCGGCAATGGCAAGGCGATGACGATGGCGCCCTGCTGGTTCGGCCCCAGCAGCTTGCCGTCGTCGTCCAGCACCTGCACGTGGTAACCCGGCACCGCGCGATTGCTCGAGCCTGGCCGGGCCGCACTGCCCTCAAGGCCCACGCAGGGGGCGGTGACCGGCCAACCGGTCTCGGTCTGCCACCAGTGGTCATGCACCGGTTTGCCACTGACCCGCTCCAGCCATTCATGGGTGCTGGAGTCGAGCTTTTCGCCCGCCAGGAACAGTTGCCGCAACGAGCCCAGGTCGTGACGGCGGATCAACTCGCCCTCCGGATCCTCCTTGCGAATCGCGCGCATGGCAGTTGGTGCGCAGAACAGCGCGTTGACCTTGTATTGCTCGACGATGCGCCAGTATGCCGAGGCATCGGGCGTGCGGATCGGCTTGCCCTCGTAGAACACCGTGGTGCAGCCACTCATCAAGGGCCCGTAGACGATCAGCGAATGGCCGACCACCCACCCCACATCGGAAATCCCCCACCACACATCGCCCGCCTGCATGCCATAGATGTGGCGCATGGCGTAGCACAGGGCCACGGCGTTGCCGCCGTTTTCCCGGACGATACCCTTGGGTTTGCCGGTGGTGCCGGAGGTATACATGATGTACAGCGGATCGCCTGCGTCCAGCTCGACCGGGGCCACCGGCTCTGCGCCGGCCAGCGCTTGCTGCCAGTCCAGGTCGCGCCCTGGCTGCAGCTCGGCACGCGCCTGCTGGCGCTGCAGCACCAGCACCTGCCGCGGTTGGTGGCGGGCCAGTTGCAGGGCACGGTCGACCAGCGGCTTGTATTCGATCACCCGGTCGAACTCCAGCCCGCAGGAAGCGGTGAGCAACAGCACCGGCCGGGCATCATCGATACGCAGTGCCAGTTCGTTGGCGGCAAAGCCGCCGAACACCACCGAATGCACCGCGCCAATGCGTGCGCAGGCGAGCATGGCCATGGCCGCCTGCGGCACCATCGGCATGTAGATGATCACCCCGTCGCCCTTGCCCACCCCAAGCGTGCGCAGCAGGCCGGCCAGGCGCGCCACTTCGTCGCGCAGTTGCAGGTAGGTGTAGGTCTGCTGCACGCCGGTCACCGGCGAGTCGTAGATCAGCGCCAACTGCTCGCCCCGGCCCAGCTCGATCTGATGGTCGAGGGCCAGATGGCAGCTGTTCAGGCGGCCGTCGGCGAACCAGCGGTGGGTGCCGTCGGGGTTCTGCTGCAGGGTCAGGGTTGGCTTGCGCTGCCAGGCCAGCTGGTCGGCCTGGGCCTGCCAGAAGGCCGCGGGGTCGGCGATGGAGTGGGCGTAACTGTGCTGATAGGTCATTGGTTCGCAACCCGGTACTTGTTGTTATTGAAGGGCGAACCTTGAGTATGGACCGGCGCCACGTGCCCGCCACCGGACTAAAGTCGCAACCCTTATGCAGATTTGCAGCAGGCTGCGCCGGCACGTGGCGCCAGGGTTCAGGGGGCTGACTGGGTGGCTGGCAGGCTTTGCCCGCGCCCGGCCAGGCGCCGGTAGGCGATGGCCAGGCCGGCGAACCACAGCGGCATTGCGTACAGCGCCATGCGGGTGTCCGGCTGCAGTGCCAGCAGCACCAGCACGAACAGCAGGAATGCCAGGCTCAGCCAGGCCATCGGCACCCCGCCGGGCAGGCGGAAGCTGGCCCGGGCGTGGCGCTCGAGGTGGCGCCGGCGGTAGCCCAGGTACGCCACCAGGATGGTCGACCAGGTGTAGATCACCAGCACCGCCGACAGGCTCGACACCAGGGTGAACACCGTCATCACCTCGGGGAAGATGAACAGCAGCAGCACCCCCAGCAGCATCAACAGGCACGAGAAGCCCAGGCTGGCCAGCGGCACGCTGTTGCCCGACAGGCGCCGGAACACACCGGGCGCCTGGCTGCGTTCGGCCAGGCCGAACAGCATGCGGCTGGTGGAGAACACGCCGCTGTTGGCCGAAGAGGCGGCCGAGGTCAGCACCACGAAGTTGACGATCCCCGCCGCCGCCGGGAAGCCGGCCAGCAGGAACAGCTCGACGAAGGGGCTGCGGTTGGGCGCGACCTTGGCCCACGAGGTCACGGCAATGATGCAGGCCAGGGCTACCACATAGAACAGGATGATGCGCACCGGGATCGCGTTGATCGCCTTGGGCAGGCTGCGCCGCGGGTCGCGGGTTTCGGCGGCGGTGGTGCCGATCAGCTCGGTGCCGGCGAACGAGAATATGGCAATCTGAAAGCCCGCGAAGAAGCCAGTAAGCCCATGGGGAAACGCCGCTTCCGGCTGCACCAGGTGCGACAGCGAAGCGGTCACCCCGGTGGGCGACACGAACGCCGTGGCAATCAGCACCAGGCTCACGGCGATCAGTGCCAGCACGGCGATGATCTTGATGATCGCGAACCAGAACTCGACCTCGCCGAAGGCTTTCACCGTCAGCACATTGAGGGTGAACAGGGTGACCAGCATCGCCAGCGCCGGCGCCCAGGCCGGCGCCCCGGGGAACCAGTACTGGAAGAAGCCACCGACCACCACCGCATCGCCGACCACTGCCACGCTCCAGCTGAGCCAGTACGACCAGCCGAGGAAAAACGCCGCGCGCGGGCCGATGTAGGCGCCGGCGAAGTCGGCGAACGACTTGAAGTTGAGGTCTGACAGCAATAGCTCGCCCATGGCGCGCATGACGAAGAACAGGAAGAAACCGATGATCATGTAGACCAGCAGGATCGAGGTGCCGGACAAGGCGATGACCTTGCCCGACCCCATGAACAGGCCGGTGCCGATGGCACCACCGAGGGCGATCAGCTGGATATGGCGGTTGCTCAGGGTGCGTTGCAGGTGGCGGCCGCTTGGGGCTGCCGAAGAATCAGGCTGCATGGGGAAACCTCTGGGTTTGTTGTTGGTGTTTTCGAGGCAGGATTTCTTGTGTCTTCAACGCCCTCATCGCGGGGCAAGCCCGCTCCCACGTTCACAC